>SLPP01000043.1 GCA_007131945.1 Paracoccaceae bacterium
CTTTCCTGCCTCGACTACATCGCCGATGTCGACTGGGACCGCCAGCCGGTGGTGCGCGAATGGTACGCCAAGATCAAGTCGCGCCCGGCCTTCCGGACGCTGCTCGCCGATCAGGTGCCGGGCTTCCAGCCGGCGCGTCACTATGCCGATCTCGATTTCTGAGCCGTTGCCGTGGACGGCGCGGCGCTGAAGGCCGCGCTCGGGCGCCGGGCGCGCGCCGAGGGCTTCGCCGCGATGGGCGTGACCCGGCCCGACGCCATCCCCGAGGCGCGCGCGCGGCTGCGCGCCTTCCTCGCCGCTGGCCGGCACGGGCAGATGGGCTGGATGGCGCAGCGCAGCGACTGGCGCGCCGATCCCGCCGCGCTCTGGCCCGACGCGCGTTCGGTCGTCATGCTGGCCGAGCCCTACACGCCGGAGCTCGACCCGCTTGAGCTGCTCGAGCGGCGCGAGGCCGGGGCGATCTCGGTCTATGCGATGGGGCGCGACTACCACGACCTGGTCAAGAAGCGGCTCAAGCGGCTGGGCCGCTGGCTGATCGCCGAGGCCGGCGGCGAGATCAAGGTCTTCGTCGATACCGCGCCGGTGATGGAAAAGCCGCTCGCCGCTGCCGCCGGGCTGGGCTGGCAGGGCAAGCATACCAACCTGCTGTCGCGCGATCTGGGCAACTGGTTCTTCCTCGGCGCGATCTTCACCACGCTGGATCTGCCCGCCGACCAACCGGGCGCCGAGCATTGCGGCTCCTGCACCGCCTGCCTCGACATCTGCCCGACGCGCGCCTTTCCCGCGCCCTTCGAGCTCGATGCGCGGCGCTGCATCTCGTATCTGACGATCGAGCACCGGGGGGCGGTGGATCCCGAGCTGCGCCCGATGATGGGTAACCGCATCTATGGCTGCGACGACTGCCTGGCGATCTGTCCCTGGAACAAGTTCGCCCGCGCCGGTGCCGAGGCGCGCTACGCGGCGCGGCCTGACCTGGTCGCCCCCGACCTCGCCGAACTGGCCGCGCTCGACGATGCGGCTTTTCGCGCGCGCTTCTCGGGCTCGCCGATCAAGCGGATCGGGCGCGACCGCTTCGTGCGCAACGTGCTCTACGCGATCGGCAATTCGGGCAGCGCGCGGCTCGCCGGCGCCGCGCGGGCGCTTCTCGACGATCCCGACCCCGCCGTCGCCGATGCCGCCCGCTGGGCGCTCGACCGGCTCGGCCGGCGCGAAAGCTAGGCCCGGCGCGCTTTCAAGGGATGCCTCACGCATCTTCACGAATTTTTCATGCAGGTTAATGAACCGAAACCGCCCTCACCCCGTATCCTCTGCAAAGACCGGGGAGATCGAGATGGCACTTGACGGGATCGAAATGCGCCGTTTCTCGCGCACCGCGATGCGCGCCGAGCTTCTGGACGCGGAAACCGAACTCAGGCTCGCCTATGCCTGGCGCGACCAGCGCGACGAGGCGGCGCTGCACCGGCTGATCACCGCCTACATGCGCCTCGCCATCGCCATGGCGTCGAAGTTCCGCCACTATGGCGCGCCGATGAACGACCTGATCCAGGAGGCCGGGCTGGGCCTGATGAAGGCCGCCGACAAGTTCGACCCCGACCGCGGCGTACGCTTCTCGACCTATGCGGTGTGGTGGATCAAGGCGTCGATCCAGGACTATGTGATGCGCAACTGGTCGATGGTGCGCACCGGCTCGACCTCGAGCCAGAAGGCGCTCTTCTTCAACATGCGCCGGGTGCAGGCGCAGCTTCTGCGCGAGGCGCAGGAGATCGGCGAGGAGCTCGACGGCCACCAGCTGCGCCAGCGCATCGCCCAGGCGATCGGCGTGCCGCTGACCGATGTCGAGATGATGCAGGGGCGGCTCTCGGGGTCGGACCTGTCGCTCAACGCCGTGCAGTCGAGCGACGAGGACGGGCGCGAATGGATCGAGACGCTGGAGGACCAGACCGAGCAGGCCGCCGAGCAGGTCGAGGCGCGGCGCGACCGCGAGACGCTGCGCAACTGGCTGGCCAAGGCGATGATGGCGCTGAGCGACCGCGAGCGCTACGTGGTGACCGAGCGCAAGCTGCGCGAGGAGCCGCGGACGCTGGAATCGCTGGGCGACGAGCTGGGCCTGTCGAAGGAACGCATCCGCCAGATCGAGGCCGCGGCCTTCGCCAAGATGCGCAAGAACCTCGAGGGCCAGTCGCGCGAGGTGCAGGCGCTGCTGGGCTGAGGGGCCCGTCAGTCCCCGGAAGGGCGAAGCGTCCGCGCGCGGACGCTTCGGCAACTTGTTGTTTAAAAAAGAATAATCGGCGCCGTTAACCGCAATGAAACTTTCGGCCCGGGCGCCGGAAGCGAGGTCCGGCGCCGCGTCCGGGGCGATCCGGCCGGCGGAAATCGCCCGCCGCGACCGGCGCGCGGCAATGGTTTAGAAAGCGTTGCGATTTACACGATTTACTCGGGATTTCATGAACTTGAAGAGCAGTGTGCACTGCGCACACCCCGCATATGACCGGCTCCGGGATCAGACGTTGAGCAGCAGGTGTTCGCGCTCCCAGGGGCTGATCACCTGCTGGAATTCCTTGTATTCGTGCCGCTTCACGGCGACGTAGAGATCGACGAAATCACTGCCCAGTATGCCGCGCAGGTCCTCGTCCTCGTCGAGAAGGTCGATCGCGTCGCCGAGCGTCAGCGGCAGTTCGTCCTCGCCCATATAGGCGTTGATCACGCATTCCGAGCGCGGCCGGCAATCGTTGATCAGCCCCAGATAGCCGCAGGCGAGGCTCGCCGCGATGCCCAGATAGGGATTGCAGTCCATTCCGGCGAGGCGGTTCTCGACCCGCCGCGATTCGGGGCCGGACAGCGGCACGCGCAGCCCGGTGGTGCGGTTGTCGCGCCCCCATTCCAGGTTGATCGGCGCGGCGAAGTCCGGCACGTAGCGGCGGTAGCTGTTCACATAGGGCGCCATCAGCGCCACCGCCGAGGGCAGGTAGCGCTGCATCCCGCCGATGAAGCCCATGAAGGCGGGCATCTCGGTACCGCCCTCGTCGGTGAAGATGTTCTTGCCGGTCCCGATATCGACGACCGAGTGGTGGATATGCATCGCCGAGCCCGGCTCGCCCTCGATGGGCTTCGCCATGAAGGTGGCGAAGAAGTCGTGCCTGAGCGCCGCCTCGCGGATCATCCGCTTGAAGTAGAAGATGTTGTCGGCCAGCGCGACGGGGTCGCCATGGGCGAGGTTGATCTCGACCTGGCCGGCGCCGCCCTCCTGCAGGATGCCGTCGATCTCCAGCCCCATCGCCTCGGCGAAGTCGTAGATGTCGTCGATCACCTTGCCGTATTCATCGACGGCCGACATCGAATAGGCCTGTTTCGCCGCCGCCCGCCGCCCGGTCCGTCCCACCGGCGGGATGATCGGGTTGTTCGGGTCGATGTTGCGGGCGACGAAGTAGAATTCCATCTCGGGCGCGACGACCGGGCGCCAGCCCTTCTCGGCGTAAAGCTGCATCACGCGCTTCAGGACGTTGCGCGGCGCGGTCGTTACCGGCGTTCCGTCCGTATTCTGTGCGTCGTGGATGATCTGGAGCGTGATGTCGGCGGTCCAGGGCGCGGCGGTGGCGGTGCCGAAATCGGGCACCATGGTCATGTCGGGTTCCTTGTACTCGTCCTCGCCCTTCGGCGCCGGCGCCCAGTCGCCGGTGATCGTCTGCAGGAAGATGGTGGTCGGCAGGTAGAAGCTGGTCTGCTTGTCGAATTTCCAGGCCGGCATCGCCTTGCCGCGGGCGACGCCGGCGATGTCGGGCAGGATGCATTCGATCTCGTCCAGCCTGCGCCCGGCCAGGTATTCGCGGGCGGCTTCGGGAATTTGGGTCGTCCAGTTCGACATGGGGTTTCCTCGGGCCCGGAAGGGGCCGGTCAGTCAATCGCGTTTCTGGCGGAAGAATTCGGCGATGCGCGCGGCGATGCGGGCGCTGTCGTTCGGCTGGCCGAGGCGGGCCTTCGCCGCGTCGAGCTGCCCCTCGGGCACCGCGCCGCGGCCGCGCGTGTCGATCAGCCCGCCGAGGAACGCGTCGGAGAACTCGGGATGCGGCTGCACCGAGAGCCCGCGGTCGTCATAGGCGAAGCCGGCATATGCGCAGAACGGGGTCGAGGCGATGGTCCGCGCGCCGGGCGGCGGCGCGGTCACCTGGTCCTGGTGCCAGGCATTGAGCGTGAGCCGCTCGCCCTCGAAATCGTACTCGGTCGGCCCGACCGACCAGCCGCCGGCGTACTTCTCGACCCTGCCGCCGAGTGCGGAGGCCATGATCTGGTGGCCGAAGCAGATCCCGGCGACGGGCACGCGCGCGGC
The DNA here is from genome assembly GCA_007131945.1 of Paracoccaceae bacterium. Classification (GTDB taxonomy): domain Bacteria; phylum Pseudomonadota; class Alphaproteobacteria; order Rhodobacterales; family Rhodobacteraceae; genus Pararhodobacter. Next base: position 4,325 of record SLPP01000043.1, read on the forward strand.
GAAGGCGTCGCGGACGAACTGCTCGAGCGGCGCGATGAAGGCGTGATCCTCGTAGACGCCGTGTTTCGAGCCGGTGATCAGCCAGCCGTCGGCGTCCTTCACGCTTTCCGGAAATTCGTTGTCGACGACGCGCCAGGTGTGGAAGTCGAAGCCGTGCCCTTCGAGCAGGCGCTCGAACATGTCGGGATAGTCGCCCGCCTCGCGCAGGGCGTCGGGCGCGTAGCCGGTCTGCAGGATTCCGATCAGCATGTCCGCCTCAGACGGTGTCCAGGTAGAGGTCGAGCACTTCCTGGTCGGAAAGCTCGGCCATGTAGCGAATCTCCTGGCGCTTGGTGCGCACCAGGTTCTCGATCAGTTGCGGCGCGAAGATGCGCTTCATCGCCGGGCTCTTCTCGAATATGTCCACCGCCTCGGCCCAGGTCGCGGGCAGTTGCGGCAGGTCGAGATCGTAGGCGTTGCCGGTGATCGGCGCGGGCGGGGCGAGCGCGTCCTCGATGCCGACCAGTGCCGTGCCCAGAACGCCGGCCATCATCAGATACGGGTTGATGTCGCCGCCCGCAACCCGATGCTCGATCCGCCGCGCCTTGGGATTGCCCGAAGGCACGCGGATCGCGGCGGTGCGGTTCTCGTAGGCCCAGCAGATCGAGGTCGGGGCATGCGTGCCCGGCTTCATCCGCGCGTAGCTGTTGGCATGCGGGGCGAGAAGCAGCATCATGTCGGGCATGTGGGCGAGGCAGCCGGCGATCGCCTGGTGCAGGAGTTCCGAGCCCTTGGGGCTGCCATCGTCGAAGAGGTTGCGCCCCTCGTCGTCGATGATCGAGAAATGCATGTGCATGCCGCTGCCCGATTGCTCGGCATAGGGCTTGGCCATGAAGCTCGCCGCGAAGCCGTGGCGGCGGGCGAGGCCCTTGACCAGGAGTTTGAAGAGCCAGGTGTCGTCGGCGATCTTGAGGACATCCGCCGAATGCAGGAGGTTCACCTCGAACTGGCCGATCCCGGTTTCCGAGATCGCGGTGTCGGCGTCGATATCCATCGCTTCCGCCGCGTCGTAGAGATCGGTGAAGAAGCGGTCGAAGGCGTCGAGGGCGCGCAGGGCCAGCGTGTCGGCGCCGGGGCGGCGCTTGCCCGAGCGCGGCGAGGGCGGCACGCGCAGCTCGCCCCCCGAATCGTCGATCAGGTAGAATTCGAGCTCGGTCGCGCAGACCGGGTTCATGCCGCGGTCGTTGTAGCGCCCGAGCACGCTGGCGAGCGCGTGGCGGGGATCGCCGGCGAAGGGCTTGCCGTCCTCGTGGAACATCCAGATCGGCAGGAGCGCGGTCGGCGCCTCGAGCCAGGGCATGGGCATGAAACCGCGGTCGGTGGGCTTGAGCACGCCGTCGGCGTCGCCGGTCTCGAAGACCAGCGGGCTGTCCTCGATGTCCTCGCCCCAGATGTCGAGGTTGAGGGCGGAATAGGGAAAGCGGGTGCCCTCCTTGACGACCTTGTCGGCGAAGCGCACCGGGATGCGCTTGCCGCGCGCCTGGCCGTTTAGATCGGCGGCGGCGACGCGGATCGTCTTGACGTCGGGGTGGTGGCGGAACCAGTCGCGCATGGATTACCTGAGATATTGGGGACGGAAACGGATGCGGGCGCGCTGCGGTCGCGGCAGGTGCCGGTTGAGGTGGATGTTGACCAGCCCGGAGGCGCCGATGATCGCGAGGGTGAGCAGGATGAAGTAGAAGCCGACCAGCGGGTAGGCGACGAAGGGGTTGAAGGTCTGATCGACGAAATAGCGCGCGTAGTAGAAGGCCTCGCCCGATTGCTGCCGCGCCGGGAAGGCCGAGAGGAAGACGAGCGTCGTGGAGTGGGTGAGGAAGATCACCTCGTTGGTGTAGCTGGGCCAGGCGAGGCGCAGCATGTTCGGCCAGATGATCCGGCGAAAGCGCGAAAACCCGGTCATCCCGTAGGCATCCGCGGCCTCCAGATCGCCCTTGGGGATGGCGCGCAGGGCGCCGTAGAAGAGCTCGGCCGAATAGGCGGTGGTGTTGAGGATCAGCACGAAGAGCGCGCCGACCTGCGCCGTGGTCAGCGCCGATGTGTGCAGCGTCAGGGTGGTGAAGCCGAGCGGGATCTCGACGCCGACGCGCGGCAGCAGCACGAAGGCCGAGTAGAAGAAGAAGAACTGGATGAAGAGCGGCGAGCCGCGGAAGACGAAGACGAAACCCGCCGCCGGGCGGTTGAGCCAGGGGTTCTCGGAGAATTTCGCCAGCGCCACGCCGGTCGCGAGGAAGAAGCCGAAGAGGATCGCGAGCCCGGCGAAGTAGATGTTCCACAGAAGCCCGCCGGCGATCAGGAAGGCCTGGTCGCAGAAGGTGATCTCGAGCCCGCGCGGCAGGAGCCGCTCGCCGTAGTCACGGCCGAGCGGGCGCAGGAAATAGCCGGCGAAGCTTTCGGCGCAGGTCCTCATCGACGGCCCCGCGCGCTCATGCGGCAGCTCTCCGCCGGCGCTGGCGCTCGCCCTCGGCCGTGGCCTGGCCGCGCGACATGCGCAGCGTCAGCCAGCCGAAACCCTTCTCGCTGCCCCAGGTCAGGAAAAGGTAGAAGCAGAGCAGCACCAGGAAGTACCAGACGCGCCAGTCGGGATGCGGATAGGTGTAGAGCGAGGTCTTGGCGCCACCCAGCTCGCGCGCCCAGTAGACCGCGTCCTGGATGCCGAGAAGGAACAGAAGCGGTGTCGCCTTGATCAGGATCTGCCAGATGTTCGACAGGCCCGGCAGCGCATAGACCCACATCTGCGGCAGGACGATCCGGCGGAAGGCCTGGGCATGGGTCATGCCGTAGGCCTCGGCGGTCTCGACCTGCGTTTGCGGCACGGCCTGCATCGCGCCGTGGAGCGTGTTCGCCACGAAGGCGCCGAAGACGAAGGCGAAGGCGACGACCGCCATCGAGAAGGCATAGACGTTGCGCGCCCAGGCCGAGGCGCCGACCGGGGGCATCTTCGCCTCGCGGCAGACGAGCCAGTCGTTGCCCTGCCGGATCGGCTGGTCCCAGTCGGGGCAGTTGATCTGGTGCAGCACCCATTCGATCCCCTGGCCGAGCGCGATCGGCACGAAGAGGAAGAAGACGATGTCGGGCACGCCGCGCACCAGGTTCACATAGCCGCGCCCGACCATGTTCAGCGGCAGGAAATGCGCGCGGATGGCGAGCGCGCCGAGCATCCCCATTCCCAGCGCCAGCGGCGCGACGACGAGCAGCAGCAGGATCACCACCAGGAACGAGCGGTAGAACGCCAGATGCGTGCCGCTGGTCAGGTAGCAGGCGAACCACTGCCAGTCCGGCAGGATCGAGGGATCGGCGCAGAATTCGAACATCTTGAACCCGTGCGGACGGCGGAATCCGGCGATCCCGCCGCCCGGCTGGCAATCAGAAGGTCGGCGTGTCCTCGCCGAACCAGCGGATCAGAAGCTCGTTGAGCGAGCCGTCCGCCTTCATCTCGGCGATCACCGCATCAAAGGTCTCGCGCAGCTCGACATCGGTCTGCCGCAGCCCCATGCCGACGCCGCCGCCGATATGCATGGGCTCGCCGATGAACTCGAGATCGGTCGATTCCTCGACGATCGGGCGCAGGAAGTCGCCATCGGCGAGGACCGCATCGGCCTCGCCGGCGCGGACGGCGGCGATGGTCTCGTCCGGCGTCGGGAACTCGATCAGGTCGGCGTCGGTCTCGGCGACGTAACCCGCCTGCACGGTGTTCGACTGCGTGGCGATGACGCCCGAATTGATCACCTCGGGATCGGTGCCGATCAGCGCCGCGTAGCGCGACGGGTCGGGCTCCTTGTAGTTCTGCGTGAACGAGATCACCTGGCTGCGCGCCTCGGTGATGCTCATCCCGGCGATGATCGTGTCGTAGTTGCCGGCGACCAGGTTCGGGATGATCGTGTCCCAGTCGTTGATCACCCATTCGCAGTTGAGGTTGGCGCGGCGGCACATCTCGTTGCCGAGGTCGATCTCGAAGCCTTCGAGCTCGTTCTGGTCGTTGATGAAGTTGAACGGCGGGTAGGCGCCTTCGGTGCCCATGCGGACGACGTCCTGCGCCGTGGCGGCCGAGGCCGAGAGTGCCAGGGCGGCGAGGGTGAGGGTGAGTTTCTTCATGGTCTACTCCCTTGGTTGGATGGCTGGTTTTCGGTCTTACCTCAGGCGGGTTCGGTCGCCCTGAGGAACTGCTTGAGCCGCGCCGATCGCGGCGCGCCGAACACGGCTTCGGGCGTGCCCTCCTCCTCGATCAGGCCCTGGTGGAGGAAGATGACATGGTCCGAGACATCCGCCGCGAGCCGCATGTCGTGGGTGACGATCAGCATCGTCCGCCCCTCCTCGGCCAGCGCCTTGATGACGCGGACGACTTCCTGCTCCAGTTCCGGATCGAGCGCCGAGGTGGGCTCGTCGAAGAGAAGCGCGCGCGGCTCCATGCAGAGCGCGCGGGCGATGGCGGCGCGCTGCTGCTGGCCGCCCGACATCTGTGCCGGGTAGACATCGGCCTTGTCGCCGATGCCGACCTTGTCGAGAAGCGCCCGCGCCCGCGCCTCGACCTCGGCGCGGTCCTGTTTCAGCACGGTGAGCGGCGCCTCCATCACGTTCTGCAGCACGGTCATGTGCGACCAGAGGTTGAAGCTCTGGAAGACCATCGAGAGATTGGTGCGGATGCGCACGACCTGCGCCTTGTCGGCCGGGTGGCGGTGGATTCCCTTGCCCTTCCAGCGCACCGGCTCGCCCTCGAAGAGGATGTCGCCCGCCTGGCTGTCCTCGAGCAGGTTGCAGCAGCGCAGCAGCGTCGACTTGCCCGAGCCCGAGGAGCCGATGAGCGAGATCACCTTGCCGGGAGGGGCGGTTACGTCGATGCCCTTGAGCACCTCGAGCTCGCCATAGGACTTGTGCAGGTCGCGAATGGCGATCACCGGGGTCGGTTCGGCGTCCGATTGGGCGGCAGGCTCGGTCACGACGGTCCCGTCAACATTTGATCATATTTTCCTTAGGGCGCAGATTCGCGGAAAATGCAACGGTTCTTTGCCCGGTTTGTCAATGAAATCTGCGCGCCCGGTGCTGCAGCGTCGGCGTGACCAGCCGCGCGACCAGAAAACCGGCGACATAGCCGCCGAGATGCGCCTGCCAAGCGAGGAAGCCGCCGACCATCAGGAACAGGATCACGTTCATCAGCACGAGGCCCAGCATGACCTTCCAGAACGGCGCCAGCGAGGCGCCCGTCGCCCGGCGGCGCTGCCAGTCCCAGTACTGCACCGCGCCGAAGAGCCCGAAGATCGCCCCCGATGCCCCGACCATCGGGCCGGTGGGCGCGGCAAGGAGCAGGAACCCGACGGCGCCGCCGATCGCCGAGAGGATGTAGAGCACGAGAAAGCCGCGACCGCCCAGCCGCGCCACGCATTCCCGCCCCAGATGCAGCAGCACCAGCATGTTGAACAGAAGGTGCAGGAAGCCGCCATGCAGGAAGGCGTAGGTGACGAACATCGCCGTCGACTGGCCCGGCCAGACCGGTTGCCAGCCCTCGGTCAGCAGTTGCGGCCAGAAGGCGAGCCCGACCAGCGCCGCCCGCCGCGCCTCGGGCAGGCCGAAGAGCGGGGTCTCGAGCAGGGTGAAGACCACCTCGGGCAGGGCGCAGATCGCCACGATCCAGAGCACGATCGGGGCGTGGCTGTCGGCCGAGGGGCGGAAGCGCTGGTTCATGCATCAGCCATGACAGGCGCGCGGCCTCGGCGCAAGCTTCGCCCGGCGCGCCGGTTCCCGCCGAGATGTCCCGGCCCGCCCGTTTTCGCGCGCAGTTTGCGCCGGTCTTCCGCGCTGCAACCGGGCGCAGGTACGCGCCCGCATCCGGCCGCAAAGCTTGCCCGCGACGCGCGATCAAGGCTTTGTCATCGCTGCCCGCTCCGCTAGACACGAAGGGCAGGGCGACCGCCGGAGCGCGGCGGCAGGAAGGCTCGCGGGGCGATGATACAGGCAGACCAGCGCTATCTCGAACATTTCGGTCTGGCCGCGCCGCCCTTCGGTCCCGCGCCCGATCCTGGCCTTGTCTACTGGTCGCCGTCGCATCGCATGGCGGCGGCGGTGCTCGATTACGGGCTCGCCTCGGGCGCCCCGGTGACGGTGCTGACGGGCGAGATCGGCAGCGGCAAGACGACCCTGCTGGGGCATTTCCTCGACGGGCTCGATGCCGGGGTGACCGCCGGGCTCATCGCCACGCCGCGGCCCGGCGACGCGATCCTGCCCCGGATCTGCGCCGCGCTGGGTCTCGGCGCGCCCGCGGGCGATCCGTTCGACGCGCTCGGCGCGCTGATGCAGGCCGAGGCGCGCGCCGGGCGCCGGCTGCTCGTGGTCATCGACGAGGCGCAGAATCTCGGCCCCGACGCGCTGGAGGAGCTGCGCCTGCTGGGCAACCTGACGGCCGAGGGCGGGGCCGGGCCGCAGCTTCTGCTCGTCGGCCAGCCACCGCTCCTGCGCGCGATCCGCGCCCCCGAGCTTGCCCCCTTCGCGCAGCGCGTCGCGGTGGGCCGGCATCTCGGCGGGCTCGGCCTCGACGAGACCGGCGGCTACATCGCCGCGCGGCTGCAGGCCGCGGGTGGCGGCCCCGCCCTCTTCAGCCGGCAGGCGGCCGAGGTCGTGCACCGCGCCACCGGCGGGCTGCCGCGGCCGGTGAACCAGCTCTGCGACCTGGCGCTGACCTATGCCGCGGCGGCCGGCGCGCCGGACGTGCGCCGCGCCACCGTGGTCGAGGTCCTGCGCGACGGCATCTTCTTCGCCCTCGTTCCCGAGGCTTCGGGCGACGCGCCGTGAGCCGGCGGGCCGCGGGCTTGACACCGCCGCCCCGCCGATGTGTATCCCGGCGAGCCTTCCCCCAGCCGAACGGAGCCCCGTGATGCATCCCTACCGCAGCCATACCTGCGCCGCCCTCCGCCCCGAGCATGTCGGGCAGGAGGTGCGCCTGTCGGGCTGGGTGCATCGCGTGCGCGACCACGGGGGCGTGCTCTTCATCGACCTGCGCGACCATTACGGCGTCACCCAGATCCTCGCCGATGGCGACAGCCCGGCCCATGCGGCGATGGAGAAGCTGCGCGCCGAATGGGTGATCTCGATCGACGGGGTGGTGAAGGCGCGCGACGAGGGGCTGGTCAACCCGAAGATCCCGACCGGCGCGATCGAGGTCTATGCGCGCGAGCTGCGCGTCCTCGGCGCGGCCGAGGAACTGCCGTTGCCGGTCTTCGGCGAGCCCGACTATCCCGAGGAGACGCGGCTCGCCTACCGCTTCCTCGACCTGCGCCGCGAGACGCTGCACGCCAACATGATCCTGCGCTCGAACGTCGTGCGCGCCATGCGCAACCGGATGTGGGAGGCGGGCTTCACCGAGTTCCAGACCCCGATCCTGACCGCGTCGAGCCCCGAGGGCGCGCGCGACTTCCTCGTCCCCTCGCGGCTGCATCCGGGCCGCTTCTACGCGCTGCCGCAGGCGCCGCAGCAGTTCAAGCAGCTGATCATGGTCGCGGGCTTCGACCGCTATTTCCAGATCGCGCCCTGCTTCCGCGACGAGGACCCGCGCGCCGACCGCTCGCCCACCGATTTCTACCAGCTCGATGTCGAGATGTCCTTCGTCACCCAGGACGACGTCTTCGCCACAATGGAACCCATCGTGCGGTCGGTCTTCGAGGACTTCGCCGAGGGCCGGACGGTGCACGGCGACTGGCCGCGCATCCCGTTTGCCGAGGCGATGCGGAAATACGGCACCGACAAGCCCGACCTGCGCTGCCCGATCGAGATGCAGGAGGTGAGCGAACATTTCCGCGGCTCGGGCTTCGGCATCTTCGCGAAACTGCTCGAGAACCAGGGCACCGAGATCCGCGCCATCCCCGCCCCCACCGGCGGCAGCCGCGCCTTCTGCGATCGGATGAACGCCTTCGCCCAGGCCCAGGGCCTGCCCGGCATGGGGTATATCTTCTGGCGGGATCGAACTCCTGCGGCACTTAGGGTGCAGGACTTCATGGAGATGTCGTTCAATGAGATCTTCGCAGAGTTGCGGGAACGCGACAAAAATCTCCAGGAGGAATGGGTGCGAACTGGGCTGGAGAAGCTACGTGAAGCTTCGGAGGCTGGGCGCTCGGAGGACGCTAAGTTTTACTTCGACGCTTACTTCGGCGCCTATGAGGCTGCCGGCCCCATCGCCAAGAACATCGGTCCCGAGCGGACCGAGGCGATCCGGCAGCAGCTTGCCCTGAAGGCCGGCGATGCCGCCTTCTTCCTCGGCGGCAGGCCCGAGACATTCGAGCCGGTGGCCGCCAAGGCGCGGGTCGAGATCGGGCGCGAGCTGGATCTCTCCGAAACGGACAGCTTCCGCTTCGCCTGGATCGTCGATTTCCCGATGTTCGAGAAGGATCCGGAAACCGGCGCGATCGACTTCTCGCACAACCCGTTCTCGATGCCGCAGGGCGGGCTCGAGGCGCTGTCGGGCGACCCGCTGACGGTCAAGGGCTACCAGTACGACCTCGCCTGCAACGGCTACGAGATCCTCTCGGGCGCGATCCGCAACCACGAGCCCGAGATCATGTTCCGCGCCTTCGAACTCGCCGGGTACGGGCGCGAGGAGGTCGAGAAGCGCTTCGGCGGCATGGTCAAGGCCTTCCGCTACGGCGCGCCGCCGCATGGCGGCTGCGCGGCGGGGATCGACCGGATCGTGATGCTGCTCGCCGGCACGACGAATATCCGCGAGGTCATCATGTTCCCGATGAACCAGCGCGCCGAGGACCTGATGATGGGCGCGCCGTCCGAGCCCTCGAACGAGCAGCTGCGCGAGCTGCGCCTGCGCGTCCTGCCGCCCGAGGCGTGATGGATCTCTCCGGCTGGACCCCGCCGCCCCTGCCGCCGCGCGCGGCGCTGGCGGGGCGGTACGTCCGGCTGGAGCCCTTGGCGCCGGAGCATGCGCCGGGGCTGTTCGCGGCCTTCGCCGAGGATGCGGCGGGCGCGATGTGGCGCTACCTGCCCGTCGGGCCGTTCGCCGATCTCGCCGGCTACCGCGCCTGGCTCGACGGCGCGCGGCTTCTGCACGACCCGCTGCATTTCGCGATCCGCATGGGGGACGACCGTCTGGGCGGGACGCTGAGTCTCATGCGCATGGAGCCGCGCGCGGGCGCGATCGAGACCGGCTGGCTGACCTTCGCCCCCCGTCTGCAGCGCACGCGCGAGGCGACCGAGGCGGTCTATCTGCTGATGCGCTGGTCCTTCGAGGCGGGTTATCGCCGCTTCGAGTGGAAATGCGACGCGGCGAACCTGCCCTCGCGTCGCGCGGCCGAGCGCTTCGGCTTCAGCTTCGAGGGCGTCTTCCGGCAGGCCGGCGTGGTCAAGGGGCGCAACCGCGACACCGCCTGGTTCGCCGCCATCGACGGCGAATGGCCGGCCCTGCGCGCCGCCTTCGATGCCTGGCTCGACCCGGCGAATTTCGATGCCGACGGCCGCCAGCGGCAGAGCCTCGCGGCGCTGACCCGCCCGATCCTCGCCAGCCGCGACCCGGCGCTTGCCGGCGGCGCCGGCTAGGCCGGGATCAGCGGTTCTCGGCCTCCTCCTGGTCGGGCAGGGACCGGCGGATCGTTTCCTCGCGCGGCGGTTCGTCGTCCTGTGGCCCGGCGCGCTGCGTCTCGGGCGAGGGCGTGTTCTGCGCCAGCGTCGCGGCGCTGTCGGGCGCGGGTGGCTTCGGCGCTGTGCGCTTCGGCAGGGCGGGGGCGCGGCGCAGGTTGAGCGGCGGGGCGCTGCCGTCCTTCTCCTGGCCCATGTAGAGCGTCAAGTGCGGGAAGGGGATCTCGACGCCGGCCTCGTCGAGGACCCGCTTGATGATCTCGTTATAGGCCCGACCGATGCCCCATTGCATGCCCGGCAGCGTCTTGATCCGACCGCGCACGACGACCGACGACTCGCCCAGTTCCGCCACGCCGTGGATCTCGAAATCGCCGATGATGTGCTGGCCGTGCTCGCTCGCCTTCAGGATGTCGAAGGCCTTCTGCATCAGCACCTTCACCTCGGCCACGTCCTCGCGATAGGCGACGCCGACATTGGCGACGTGATAGCTGAAGTCCTTCATGAAATTGGACACCATGTCGACCGAGCTGAACGGGATCAGGTGGTAGGTGCCGTCCAGCGTGCGCAGCCCGACCGAGCGTATGGTCAGCTTCTCGACCACGCCGGTGGTGCCGCCGGCGGTGACCACGTCGCCCTCGTTCATCGCGTTCTCGACCTGGATGAAGGCGCCGGTGATGATGTCCTGCACGAGCTTCTGCGCGCCGAAGCCGATGGCGAGGCCGAGAACGCCGGCGCCGGCGAGCAGCGGCGCGATGTTCACGCCCAGTTGCGACAGCGCCAGCATCGCCGCCATGATGACGAGCGCGATGGTGAAGGCGTTGCGAAAGAGCGACAGCAGGGTGCGTTCGCGCGCCGTCGGCACCCGCCCGGCATTCGGGTTGAGCCGGTACTCGATGAAGGAAGACATCGCCAGCCAGGCGGCGAGCGCGATCAGCACGACCAGCACCGCCGAGACCGCCCGGCCGGTCACCTCGCGCCCGGCCTCCGACGCCACCCAGCCCAGGAAATCCGCCACCTGCCAGGCCTGGCCGATGGCGATCACAACCCCCAGCGCGACGAGGGCGCGGATCACCTTCAGGATCGACGGCACGAAGGCGTTGAGCCGGTCCTCGAGCAGCGGCAGCGTCTGCCGAAGGTCCTGCGGCACGCGCAGCCCGCCGGCGATGGCGCGGCTGATCAGCGCCATGACGACGACGCCGACGACCACCGCGATCACCGAGTTCAGCGTCGCCATCAGCATGAAGGGCAGCGCATCGGCCGGCCGCGCCGTCCAGACAACGAAGAGCGCGACCAGGTAGAAGATCGCCAGCCAGTGCCAGAAGCCGGCGAGGAAGGCCTCGATCCGGCCGATCACGTCGTTCGGGTCGCGCTCGTGCCGGGCGCGCAGCGCCTGCGCGATGGGCGCGCGGTTCTGCAGCACGATCAGGACAGCGATGAGAAGCGCGGTCACCACGATCAGCACCGTCACGCTGCGCCCGACCGCGAAGGAAACCGCGGCATTGATGATCGGCACGACGAGCAGGATGCCGTAGCCGAGGAGGCTGACCAGCCGCGAGGACCAGAAATACCAGTAGGCCGCCGTCTCGTCGCTCATCGGCGCGAAGCGCAGCCTGGCGAAATTGGGCGCGAAGACGCCGCGCAGCGCCACCTTGACCAGTTCGACCAGCAGGAAGGCGTTGAGGAAGAGGCTCTGGCGGAAATCCATCACGCCCGGCTCGCCGATCCACAGCGCGAAGGCATAGCCCCCCGCCCAGGCGAGCACGATGATCAGCGCGTCGATCAGGCTCGAGCCGACGATCAGCGCCAGCGACATGAGCCAGCGCTGCTCGGCCGTCCGCGCCGCCATCGCGGCGAAGATGCGCATCCCGATCAGGCGCAGGGCGAAGAAGAGACCCAGCGTCACGGCGCCGACCAGGACCAGCGAGGTGACGGTGGCGGTGATCTCGGTCCAGTCGATCCGTCCGGTCTCGGTGAAGGCGCCGAGGACCGTGCCGGCCGAGGCGACGACGTCGAACATCATCCCGGTCGCGCCCTCGGCGGTGGCGCGGGTGTATTCGGCGATCTGTCGGGCGAGCGAGATCTCCGGCGGGGCGACCTCGGTCGCGGCGGCCGGTTCCGCGACCTCGGCGGCGCTGGCCTCGAGTTGCCGGATCAGCGCCTCGCGGGCGGCCTCGTCGCGCAGGATCTCGATCAGCTGACCGGCGGCGTCGGTCTCGACCGGCGCGTCGGCCTCGGACGCCGGCGGCGTCGTCTGCGCCGCGCCGGGCAGCGCCAGGATGAGCCAGAGCACGAAGATCCGCAGCATCGCCAAAGGTCCGCTCCCTCTTTCGTCAATCTTGATGGTTTCTATCGGTTTCGCCGGTGATCGGCAAATCCGCGCCCCGCCGGCCCCGGCTCGGGATGGGCGCTCGGCGCGGGCGGCAAACGAAAGGGGCGGCCGAAGCCGCCCCCATGGCCGGGTCGCCGCGGTCAGAGCGTGCGCTCGACCGTCTCGCGCTCGAAGATCTCGATCACGTCGCCCTGGCGGATGTCCTCGTAGTTCTCGAAGGCCATGCCGCATTCCTGGCCCGAGATGACTTCCTTCACCTCGTCCTTGAAGCGCTTGAGCGTCTTCAGCGTGCCTTCGTGGATCACCACGTTGTCGCGCAGGAGCCGCACCCCGGCCGAGCGCCGCGCCACCCCCTCGGTGACCAGGCAGCCCGCCACCTTGCCGACGCCCGAGACCTTGAAGACCTCCTTGATCTCGGCATAGCCGATGAAGCGCTCGCGCACCTCGTCCTTGAGCAGCCCCGAGGCCGCCTGCCTGATGTCGTCGATCAGGTCGTAGATGATCGAGTAGTAGCGGATCTCGACGCCCTTCTGCTGCGCGGCATTGCGCGCGGTGGCGTTGGCGCGGACGTTGAAGCCGATGATCGGCGCGTTCGAGGCCTCGGCGAGGCCGACATCCGAATCGGTGATCGCGCCGACGCCGTAGTGCAGGACGCGCACGCGCACCTCCTCGTTGCCGACCTTCTCCAGCGCCTGCACGATCGCCTCGGCCGAGCCCTGCACGTCGGCCTTCACCACCACCGGCAGTTCCGAGACATCGGCATCGGCCTTGGCCTTGGCCATCAGCTGCTCGAGCGTCGTCGCCGCGCCGGCGGCGGCGCGCTTTTCCTTCGCCGCGCTCTCGCGGTAGTCGGCGATCTCGCGCGCCTGCGCCTCGGTCTCGACGACGTTGAGCACGTCGCCGGCCTCGGGCGTGCCGTTCAGGCCCAGCACCTCGACCGGGACCGAGGGCCCGGCCTCGTCGACGCGCTCGCCGCGGTCGTTGATCAGCGCGCGCACCTTGCCCCACTGCTCGCCGACGACGAAGATGTCGCCCTTCTTCAGCGTGCCGTGCTGCACCAGCACGGTGGCGACCGGCCCGCGGCCGACATCGAGCTTGGCCTCGATCACCGCGCCCATCGCGGCGCGGGTCGGGTTGGCCTTCAGCTCGAGGATCTCGGCCTGCAGCGCGATCGCCTCCAGCAGCTCGTCGATTCCCTTTCCGGTAACCGCCGAGACCTCGACATCCTGCACGTCGCCCGACATCGCCTCGACCACGACCTCGTGCTGCAGGAGTTCGGTGCGCACCCGGTTGGGGTCGGCATCGGGCTTGTCGCACTTGTTGATCGCCACGATCATGGGGACATTCGCGGCCTTGGCGTGGTTGATCGCCTCGATGGTCTGCGGCATGACCGAGTCGTCCGCCGCCACCACCAGCACCACGATATCGGTGACCTGCGCCCCGCGCGCCCGCATCGAGGTGAAGGCGGCGTGGCCCGGCGTGTCGAGGAAGCTCAGCACCGCGCCCGACTCGGTCGTCACCTGGTAGGCGCCGATATGCTGGGTGATGCCGCCGGCCTCGCCGGCGACGACGTTGGTCTGCCGGATCTTGTCCAGAAGCGAGGTCTTGCCGTGGTCGACATGGCCCATGATGGTGATGATCGGCGGGCGCGGCTGCAGATCCGCTTCCTTGTCCTCGACCGTCTGGATCACCTGCTCGACATCGGCATCCGAGACGCGCACGGCCCGGTGGCCGAATTCCTCGATCACCAGCTCGGCGGTATCGGCGTCGATCGGCTGGTTCTGGGCGACCATCATGCCCATCTTCATCAGCGCCTTGACTACGTCGGCGGCGCGTTCGGCCATGCGGTTGGCAAGCTCCTGCACCACGATCGTCTCGGGCAGCTGCACCTCGCGCACCTGCTTCTCGGCGCGCTGGGTCTGGCCCAGCGCCTTGGCGCGGGCCTTCTCCTGCTTGCGCTTCATCGCCGCGAGGCTGCGCTGCCGGCCGCCCTCGCCGTCGAGCGCGGCGGAGAGCGTCAGCTTGCCGGCGCGGCGGCCGCCATCCTCGCGCGCCTTGCCGCGCGCGTCGCGGTCGTCGCGCTCGCGCTCGGCCTTGCGGGAC
>SLPP01000204.1 GCA_007131945.1 Paracoccaceae bacterium
TACGGCTCGATCCGGCTCGTGTTCAGCGCCGATCCGACCGAGCTCAGGCAATGGATCGTCACCGACGACATGGGCCGCGAGACGACGGTGGTCCTCGGCGGCATGCGCACCGGGGTGCAGATGCCGCCGCGCCTGTTCAGCGTCGACGAGGCGATGCGCCAGCGCGGCCTGACCGTCGAGCGCTGAGCCGGCTCAGACCCGGCCGCACATGCGCAGCTGCGTGTCGTACATCGCCGCGCGCGTCTCGACCCGGTCGGCGACCGCCATCAGCCAGGGCTTGGCGCGGTAGCTGGCGCGGGCGAAACCGGCATGGCCCTCGTGATAGGCGAGATACTGGTTGCGGGCGTCGGTCAGCGGGATGCCGTTGCGCTCGCGCGACTTGTTCATGTACCAGCCGACGAAATCGGTCGCGTCGTCTATGTTGTCGCGCCGGGCGCGGCGGTTGCGGGTTTCGGCCTGGTAGTCCTCCCAGGTGCGGTCGAGCGCCTGGCTGTAGCCGAAGGCCGAGCTTTGCCGCCCCATCGGGATCACGCCGAGCGTCCACTGCACCGGCGTGCGCGCATCGCCGATGAACCGGCTCTCGGCATGGATGATCGCCATCTGGATCGGCACCGGGACGCCCCAGCGCCGCTCGGTCCGCTGCATGGCGGCGAAATAGCGCGGTCGCTCGCTGGCCAGCGCACAGGCGTTGTCCAGGTTGCGCGGCGCCGAGAACTGCCGGTTGCCGCAGGATGCCACGACCAGCACCACCACGAGCAGGCGAAGGAAGGTGCCCATCACTGCCTCGAAACTGCCTCGAACATTCTACTTTTTCCGAAACCTTAGCCGATTTCGCCGCATGAGGAAACGCCGCGCAGGCAAAAAAACCGTGAAGCCGCTCCGTGCCGGGCGCGACACGCGTCCGGACCGGGTTTGTCCCCGCCCGGAATCTGGACGGCGGGGCGCAGGCGCGCTAAGAATTGGCCAAGGAGTCGTGTCATGATCAAGTCGCAGGCCAAGTTCCATCTCGGGCAGATCGTCCGCCACCGGAAGCACCCGTTCCGCGGGGTGGTGTTCGATGTCGACGCGATCTTCGCCAATACCGAGGAATGGTACCAGTCCATCCCCGAGGACAGCCGCCCGTCCAAGGACCAGCCCTTCTACCATCTGCTGGCCGAGAACGAGCACAGCTACTACGTCGCCTATGTCTCCGAGCAGAATCTCGTGCCCGACGAGACCGGCGAGCCGATCGACCATCCCGATCTGAACGAGCTTTTCGGCGATTTCCGCGACGGGATCTACCCGCTGCAGGTGGATCTGAACTGAGCCGCGATCAGCCGCGATCAGCCCCGGCGCAGCCGCGCCAGCGTCAGCGGCACGGCGGTGTATTCCTTCCAGCGCCGGTTCGGGCGGAACCGGGCCTCGTGCCAGCGCAGCGGCGCGGTGACGACGGCAAGCCAGCGCCAGCGCCGGGCGAAGCCGGCGCAGGCGGCGCGCATCCCGGGCGGGGCGGCGGCGAAATAGGCGGCTAGGAAGGCGTCGGCCAGCGTCGCGCCGCGCGCGTCGGGCACAAGCGCGAAGATCGACATCACCAGCAGCGCCACGTCGCGCGCGCGCCGGCGCGGCCCGGCCTCGAGCCGCGCGCCGCGCTCGACATCGATGAAGGAGACCTCGCGCGTCGCCTCCTGCCAGCAGAGGTCGCGCAGATAGGGCCGGCCATGCGCCATGCCCAGCCGGTGCAGCGCCGCGAGCGCCCGGCCCGCCGCCGCCAGCCGGTCGGGCAGCGCCGGGTCGTCCGCCGCCGTGGCGAGCATCGCCGCGAGCGTCGGCCCAGCGTCGCGGGTGACGTAGTGATCGGTGCCGACCGCCACCAGTTCCGCCACCGGCGCGCCGCGCGCGCCCATCGCGCCCAGCAGCGCGACCTCCTGCGCCAGCGCTCGCCGCGGATCGCCCTTGGAGACCTGTACCGCCCAGCGCTTGCCGCGGGCGAACTTCACCCAGAAGCGCTGTCCCGCGACATCCATCCCCACGACGCGCCTGTCCCTCGCCCGCGCCTGCGCCACGGCACGTTCCAGCGTCGGTGCCGCGACCATGCGCCCCGGCGCCGCATGTCCCCTGGTTCCGGGCGCCCGCTCCCGGGCGCGTGCCGTCGGCGATACGCTCATCCCGCTCCTGCCGCTGCCGCCGCGGTTCGACCCTCTGGACGGCGCGGACCATTCCTTTGCAACGCGTCAAGCATAGGGCGGGATCGGCGCGGGGAACAGGCAAAACCGCCTTGCCGGCGGAACCGTTGCCCGCGCCGGGGCGTTACGGTGGCAGGGTGATCGCGCCATTTGTCCCGGCCCGTGTCCCGGCCCGGTTTCCCGGCCCTGTGTCCGGCGTGCCCGCCGCGCGCGAATGTGAAGCCGGACGGCTTGATGACCCGGTCGCCCGCGGGTAGGTAGACCCGAAAATCGTGATGTTGCTTGACCCGGAGGTCGCAATGAAGAAACTCGACACCCGCCGCCGCCTGTTCATGATCGGCGGTCTCGCCGCCTTGGCGACGCCGGCGCTCGTTGGCCGGGCCCAGGCGCAGGCCTTCACCGGCGCCATCGACGACGGCCCGCGCGAGCAGGTGCGCCACAACGTCATGGGCTTCCGCACCCACCAGTGGCGCGACCATTTCCAGAACCTGCGCAAGGGCGCGATCCTGTGCGACACCAAGTCGCGCGCGCTGCACTACTGGTCCGAGGACGAGAGCATCTACCGGCTCCACCCGACCTCGGTGCCGATGAGCGACGAATTCACCCGCCTCGGCTATACCGAGATCGTGCTCAAGCGCCGCGAACCGGTCTGGATCCCGACGCCGGGGATGCGCGAGCGTGACCCGACCCTGCCCGAGCGCGTCGAGCCCGGCCCCGACAACCCGCTCGGCACCCGCGCGCTCAACCTGTCCTGGACCTTCTACCGCATCCACGGCATCGACAATGTCGCCAAGATCGGCCGGCGCGCCTCGAACGGCTGCATCGGGCTCTTCAACCACCATGTCGAGGAACTCTACGACATGGTCGAGATCGGCACCCAGGTCCGTTTCATCTGAGCATCCGGCCGACCGGCCTGCGACGCGGCGCCCCGGCGCCGCGTTTCGAGTCATGCCCGCCGCAGGCCGTGCGCGCGCCGGGCGGACCCCGCCGCCGGCACTTCCGCAAAGCTTTCATTGCGGTTAACGGCGGCGGATTGTCGTTTTCATTCAACGGCATGCAAGAGTGCTCAAGTTTGAGCACGCGGCGCCTGGCTGCCCCACCCCGCCCGATGCGCCGGCTCGGGGATCCGGTCGGGCTCACACGGTCGGCAGCACGTGGTCGCGGAACGCCTCGCGCAGCTTGTTCTTCTGCATCTTCCCGGTCGCGCCCAGCGGGATCGCGTCGACGAAGACCACGTCGTCGGGCACCCACCATTTCGCCACCTTGCCCTCGTAGAAGGCCAGAAGTTCCTCGCGCGTGACCTCGCGGCCGGGCTTCTTCATCACCACCAGCAGCGGCCGCTCGTCCCATTTCGGGTGATGCGCGGCGATGCAGGCGGCCATGGCGACCGAAGGGTGGCCCATGGCGATGTTCTCGAGGTCGATCGACCCGATCCACTCGCCGCCCGACTTGATCACGTCCTTGGTGCGGTCGGTGATCTGCATGAAACCATCGGCATCGATCGTCGCTACGTCGCCGGTCGGAAACCAGCCCCGCCCGGCCGCGTCGTATCTGAGCGGGTCCTCGTCGCGGTTGAAATAGCGATCCAGAACCCAAGGGCCGCGGACCAGCAGATCCCCCTGCGCCTGCCCGTCCCAGGGCAGCTCGTTTCCCTCCGCATCGACGATCGTCATGTCGACGCCATAGAGCGCGCGCCCCTGCTTGGCCTTGATTGCCGCGCGCTCCGCCTCGGGCAGTTCCTCCGCCCCCGGCTTCATCGTGCAGACCGTGCCCAGCGGCGACATCTCGGTCATCCCCCAGGCATGCAGCACGGTCACGTCATAGCTCTTCTCGAAGGTCTCGATCATCGCCGGCGGGCAGGCCGAGCCGCCGATCACCGTGCGACGCAGGGTCGAGAAGCGCAGCCCGTGCTCCTCGACATGCGCCAGCAGGCCCTGCCAGACCGTCGGCACCCCGGCCGAGAAGGTGACGCCCTCGGCCTCGAAGAGATCATGCAGTGACCTGCCGTCCAGCGCCGGGCCCGGGAACACCAGCTTCGCCCCGGCCATGACCGTCGAATAGGGCGTGCCCCAGGCGTTGACATGGAACATCGGCACGACCGGCAGCACCACGTCGCGCGCCGAAAGGCCCATCGCATCGGGAAGCGCGGCGGCATAGGCATGCAGCACCGTCGAGCGATGCTGGTAGAGCACGCCCTTGGGGTTGCCCGTGGTCCCCGAGGTGTAGCAGAGGCTCGACGCCGTGGTCTCGTCGAAGACCGGCCAGTCATAGGCCGCCGACGCGCCCTCGATCAGGTCCTCGTAGCAGATCAGGTTCGGGATCGAGGTTCCGGCCGGCATGTGGCTGCGGTCGGCCATCAGCACGAAATGCTCGACCGTGGCGAAGCGCGCCGCCGTCGCCTCGATCAGGGGCAGGAAGGTGAGGTCGAAGAACATCACCCGGTCCCGCGCATCGTCCGCGATCCAGACAAGCTGGTCGGGATGCAGGCGCGGATTGAGCGTGTGCACCACCCGCCCCGAGCCCGACCCGGCGTAGTAGAGCTCCAGATGCCGGTAGCCGTTCCAGGCCAGCGTGCCGATCCTGTCGCCGGGATCCAGCCCGAGCCCGGCCAGCGCGTTCGCCAGTTGCCGGCACCGTTGCGCGAGATCGCGATAGCTGTAGCGGTGGATGTCCCCTTCGCAGCGGCGCGAGACGACCTCGCGGCTGCCGTGATGGCGTTCGGCATGGACCAGCAGGCTGGAAATCAACAGCGGCTGGTCCATCATCTGGCCCCGCATGCGCACCTCCCCGTTTTTTCCTATCGGTAGAGGAAAGCTCGGCGCGGTCAAGCACGCCGACCGTCAAGCGCGTCGGCCAGGGGCGCGACTCGTCCGAACATCCGCATGCGCCGGCAGCTCCCGGCGGCGCGGCCAAAGGTTTCGTTCCGGTTAACGGCGGTTATTTTCCTCATTTCTTCAATGGCATGCAGAAGCGTGCAAATTTGCACGCCCCCCCCTTTCGACACTGCCATGCTTCTGATCCAGGAGCGGTACGGGTATCCGGACATTCGTCAGCAGACCGGCAAGCTTGACAGCAGACAACCACGCCCGTCTTTCAAGGCGGGTGCGCGACGGCTGCGTGGATGTCCGTGAATGGGAGGGCGACATCCGGCGCCTGA
>SLPP01000185.1 GCA_007131945.1 Paracoccaceae bacterium
AGGGCGCGGCCCCCGGTCCCGCTCGCCGGCCGCGACGACGCGCCGTCCCCGCGGCCCGGCCGTGCAAGCCGGACGGAGCGGCGCCGTCAGGCCGGGGTGAAACCGGCGAATTGCGGCAGGCCGGCGGCCCAGGTGCGCGCGGTGACGCCGCCCGGATAAACGGTGCGCGTCGGCCCCTCGTAGCGCAGCGTCTCGCGCAGGTTGCCGGCGTACTGGTCGAGCAGCCCGCCCGTCGCGGGCACCCCGACCCGGTCGGCGACGGCGCGCAGGAACCGCAACCCCTCCTGCCCGTGCCCGGTCTTGCAGTGCATGAACTGGATGCAGCCATAGGGGCCGAAGACCCCGCGCAGCCGCGCGAGCGCGCTCATCACCGCGGGCGAGCGGTTCCATTCCGCGCGGTGACCCGCCGCGTCCTCGCCGTGGCCCATCGAGGCCCCGGCCCGGCCGGGCGCGCCGTGGCCGTGAAAGCGCAGCAGGAACAGGTTGCCGGCGCGGGCGCGGATCATGTTCACCGCCTGTTCGATCCCGTTGCACATCCCGCCGAGCACGATCGGGTTGCCGCCGGTGCCGGTGATATGGGCGTATTCGCTCGTGTAGAGGTCGGGGTCGAAGACGTCGATGCAGTCGAGGATCGGCAGCGATTCGTTCGATCTCAGCCGCGGCCATGTCTGCTGGCCGATCACCCCGTCCGGCGAGAGCCCGCGCGCCGACTGGAACGCCCGCACCGCCCCGGTGGTGATGCCCCCGTAGGCACCGTCGGCCGCCAGGTTCTGCCCGCTCCGCCTCAGCAGCAGCTGGGCCACCGCCACGGCCGGCAGATTGTCGCCGTACCGCAGCCAGACGAACTCCGCCATCGCTCCCTCCCACGCTTCGATGCAATCGAGCGAGGATAGCAGATTTCCCGAGCCTTGGCAGCGGCCGCGTGCCGGCCGGGCCGATTATTCCGCCGCCTTCGCCATCGGGTTGTTGGGATGCGTCGTCCAGTTGGCGTATTCGCGCACGGTCTCGCCGGTGCGCGGGTCGGTCGCGCCCAGGGGCAGCGCCTCCATCGTGATGCAGTTCTCCACCGGGCAGACATTGACGCAGAGGTTGCAGGCCACGCATTCGGCGTCGATCACCTCGAAGACGCGCCCCTCCTTCATCGCGATCGCCTGGTGCGAGGTGTCCTCGCAGGCGGCGTAGCAGCGGCCGCACTTGATGCAGAGGTCCTGGTCGATCCGCGCCTTGGTGACGTAGTTGAGGTTGAGATACTGCCAGTCGGTGACGTTCGGCAC
Organism: Paracoccaceae bacterium; assembly: GCA_007131945.1. Lineage (GTDB taxonomy): Bacteria > Pseudomonadota > Alphaproteobacteria > Rhodobacterales > Rhodobacteraceae > Pararhodobacter. The sequence continues at coordinate 1,275 of SLPP01000185.1, forward strand.
CGCCCGGCGCACGAGCTCGTCGACCGAGGTGAAGCCCTTCTGGTCCATGTAGAGCGCGAGCCCCGCGGTCAGCTCCTTGATGATGCCGAAGCCATAGGTCATCGCCGCGGTGCAGACCTGCACGTTGCCCGCCCCCAGCGCCAGGAACTCGGCCGCGTCGCGCCAGGTCGTCACCCCGCCGATGCCCGAGATCGGCAGGTCCGCGGTCTCGGGGTCGCGGGCAATCTCGGCCACCATGTTCAGCGCGATCGGCTTCACCGCCGGGCCGCAATAGCCGCCATGCGCGCCCTTGCCGTCGATCGTCGGCTCGGGCGCGAAACTGTCGAGGTCCACCCCGGTGATCGAGTTGATCGTGTTGATCAGGCTCACCGCGTCGGCGCCGCCGCGCCTGGCGGCCTGCGCCGGCTTGCGGATGTCGGTGATGTTCGGCGTCAGCTTGACGATGCAGGGCATGCGACTGTGCTTCTTCACCCAGCGCGTCACCATCTCGATATATTCCGGCACCTGCCCGACGGCCGAGCCCATGCCGCGCTCGCTCATCCCGTGCGGGCAGCCGAAGTTCAGCTCGACCCCGTCGGCCTCGGTCTCCTCGACGGCCTTCAGGATCGCCTTCCAGCTCTCCTCGTCGCAGGGCACCATGAGGCTCACGACCATCGCCCGGTCGGGCCAGTCGCGCTTGACGCGCTTGATCTCCTGCAGGTTCACCTGCAGCGGCCGGTCGGTGATCAGCTCGATGTTGTTGAGCCCCAGAAGCCGCCGGTCGGCGCCCCAGACCGCGCCGTAGCGCGGGCCGTTGACATTGACGACGGGCGGCCCTTCCGAGCCCAGGGTCTTCCACACGACCCCGCCCCAGCCGGCGCGGAAGGCGCGCACGACGTTGTATTCCTTGTCCGTCGGCGGCGCCGAGGCCAGCCAGTAGGGATTGGGGGACTTGATGCCGATGAAGTTCGTTCTCAGGTCTGCCATCTTGTGCCCTCCTCAGGCCGTCAGGCTTGCATGGATGTCCTCGGCCGCGTCGCGGCCCTGGGCGACGGCGACGACGGTCAGGTCCTCGCCTTCGGTGCAGTCGCCGCCGGCCCAGACCCCCGCGACCGAGGTCCGGCCGCGCGCATCGGTGGCGATCTTGCCGCGCGCGATCTCCAGCCCCTCGGGCACGCCATCGAGGCGCTGGCCGATCGCCTTGAAGACCTGGTCGGCCTTCAGCCGGAAGGTCTCGCCGGTGGGCTCCAACCCGGTCTCGCCCTGGCGGGCATAGGCGAACTCGATCTCGCGCACCGCGCCGTTGCCGTGGATCGCCATCGGCATCGCATGGGTGACGATCTTCACCCCCTCGGTCGCGGCATGGTCGAGCTCGTCATCCGAGGCCCCCATCGCCTCGCGGCCGCGGCGATAGACCATGGTCACATGCTCGGCGCCGAGGAGCTTCGACTGCACCGCCGCATCGACCGCGGTCATGCCGCCGCCGATCACCACGACATGCCGGCCGACGGGCAGCGCCGCCAGGTCCTCGGCCTGGCGCAGCTCGGCGATGAACTCGACCGCCGGGCGCACGCCCTCCTTCTCCTCGCCCGGCGCCCGCAGCGCGTTGACGCCGCCCAGCCCGATCCCCAGGAACACCGCGTCGTAATCCGCGCGCAATTCCTCCAGCGTCACGTCGCGGCCCAGGGCACGGCCGGTCATCAGGGTGATCCCGCCGATGCGCATCAGCCAGTCGACCTCTGCCTGCGCGAAACCGCCCGCGGTCTTGTAGGCGGCGATCCCGTATTCGTTGAGCCCGCCCGGCCTTTCGCGCGCGTCATGGATCACCACGTCATGGCCGCGCATCGCCAGCCGGTGCGCGCAGGCCAGCCCCGCCGGCCCCGCGCCCACCACGGCGATCCGCTTGCCCGTGGGCGCGGCGCGCGCATAGGGGTGTTCGTTGCGCTCCATCAGCGTGTCGGTGGCGTAGCGCTGCAGCCGGCCGATCTCGACCGGCTGGCCCTCGGCCGCCTCGCGCACGCAGGCGCCCTCGCAGAGGTTCTCGGTCGGGCAGACCCGGGCGCACATGCCGCCGAGGATGTTCTGGTCGAAGATCGTCTTCGCCGCCGCCTCGGGCTGGCCGGCCTGGATCTGGCGGATGAAGAGCGGGATGTCGATCTCGGTCGGGCAGGCGGTGATGCAGGGCGCGTCGTAGCAGAAATAGCAGCGATCGGCCGCCACGCGCGCTTCATGGGCGTCGAGGCGCGGCCAGAGGTCGTCGAAATTCTCCGCCAGCCGTTCGCGGTCCAGCCGGCCGGGATGGATGCCGTCCGTCTGCGGGGTGATGGTCACGTTGCTACCTCCGGTGTCGGGTTGCTGCGGTCTTCCTTTGGCGCATGCTGCCACATCGGGAAATTTTATCAACTGATAAAAAACGGCCCCGGCGCGTATCGGCGGCCGGCGCGCGCCGATGCCCGGAAAAGCGGCAGCCGGTCGCGCGATCGTGGCGCCGGGCGGGGAGTCAGAGCCGCGCCAGCCGCTCGGTCAGCAGCGCGTAGAAGCCCGCGTCGTCGATATCGCGGATGAAGGTCACGTTGGGCTTGCGGTCGGTGACGCGCCAGTAGTCGGCCACCGTCATGCCCAGCGTCAGCCGGCCCTCGGTCTCGATCTCGACATTGATCTCGCGGCCGGTGAAGAGATCGGGCCGCAGGAGCCAGGCGATGGTGCAGGGATCGTGCAGCGGCGCCCCCTGCGCGCCGTATTTCTCCTTGTCGAAGCGCTCGAAGAAATCGGTCCAGCCGGCGACCGCCGGGCCGACGCGGCCGGGCAGCGCGCGGAAGGCCTCGACCCGCGGCCGCGTGGTCAGCGCCCGGTGCGTGACATCGAGCGGCAGCATCGTGATCGGCGCGCCCGAGCGGAAGACCCGGTCGGCCGCCTCGGGATCGACATAGATGTTGAACTCGGCCGCCGGGGTGATGTTGCCGACCTCGAAATAGGCCCCGCCCATCAGCACGATCCGCTCGATGCGGGGGACGATGTCGGGGGCGCGGCGCATGGCGGTGGCGATGTTGGTCAAGGGCCCGATCGGGACCAGCGTGACGCTGCCCGCGGGTTCGCGCCGCAATGTCTCGATCAGGAAATCGACGGCATGGGCGTCCTGCAGCGGCATCGACGGCTCGGGCAGCTCGGCGCCGTCGAGCCCGGTCTTGCCATGCACGTGCTCGGCGGTGACCAGCCGGCGCTCGAGCGGCCGGTCGCAGCCGGCGAAGACCTTCACCTCCGGCCGCCCGGCCAGTTCGCAGACCACGCGGGCATTGCGCGCGGTCAGCTTCAGGGGCACGTTGCCGGCGACGCAGGTGATGCCCAGCACCTGCAGTTCGGGACTGGCCAGCGCCAGCAGGATCGCGACCGCGTCGTCCTGGCCCGGATCGGTGTCGATGATGATCTTGCGCGCCATGCGCCCTCCGCCGCGATGCGCCCTCCACCGCGATGCGCCGGAAGCTAGGCATCGTGGCCGGGCTTGTCGAGGGGCGGGGGCTGGCAAATCCGCGGCGGCGCCCTAGCTCGGGGGTTGCGGCGCAAATGGCGTTGCGGCAGGGAGTCGGGACGGGCAAGGTGCGGGCGATGGAAGGATCATTTCTGCCGATGGCCGATGGCGACAGCTTCATCCCCGGCCCCGCGACCGAGCGGCGCTTTCGCGATGCGCTCGGCCTCTTCGCCACCGGCGTCACGGTCGTCACCACGCGCGGCGCCAGGGGGCCGGTGGGGATCACCGCCAACAGCTTCGCCAGCCTCTCGCTCGACCCGCCGCTCGTGCTGTGGTCGCCGGCGCGCGCCTCGCGCCGCTTCGCCGCCTTCGCCTCGGCCCAGCACTACGCGATCCACGTCCTGGGGGAAGAGCAGTTCGCGCTCGGCCGGCATTTCGCGCGCGAGGGGCTCGATTTCGACCTGCCCGGCGTGGCCTGCAACCCCGAGGGCGTGCCGCTTCTCACCGAGTGCCTCGCGCGGTTCGAATGCCGCCGCCACGCGGTGCACGACGGCGGCGACCACGCGATCGTCGTGGGCGAGGTGCTGCGCGCCGC
>SLPP01000168.1 GCA_007131945.1 Paracoccaceae bacterium
CTGGAAAAGGCGCATGGCCGCACCGTCGATCTGGCCGGCGTCGAGCATGTGCTGGATACCGAGGGGCTGGAGGTCATCACGCTCTCGCCCGACTGGCGCACGCAGCTCTTGGCGACGATCACCAATCCCTCGGTGGCGCTGCTGCTGATGGTGCTGGGTTTTTACGGGATCATCTTCGAGCTGTTCAATCCCGGCGCGCTGGTGCCCGGCACGATCGGCGCAATCAGCCTGCTCACCGGGCTCTACGCGCTGGCGATCCTGCCCTTCTCCTATGCCGGGCTGGCGCTGATCCTGCTGGGGCTGGCGCTGATCATCGCCGAGGCCTTCTCGCCCTCCTTCGGCATCCTCGGCCTCGGCGGCACGATCGCCGTCGTCCTCGGCGCGGTGCTGATCTTCGACAGCGACATCCCGGGGATGGAGATGTCCTGGCCGGCGCTGGCGGCGCTGGTGGTGGCGAGCGCGGGCTTCTCGCTGATCGTGGCGCGGCTGGCGGTGGTGTCGCATCGCGGTCGCATCACCACCGGACGCGAGGAGATGGTCGGCCTGCCGGGCACGGTTCTCGACTGGTCGGGCGGCGAGGGCCACGTGATGACCCATGGCGAACGCTGGCGGGCGCGCGCCGCGGCGCCGCTGTCGCCGGGCCAGAAGGTGCGCATCACCGAAATCGACGGCTTGACGCTGGTCGTCGCGCCGGCCGAAGCTGACAACACGACCTGACCCGGCACCCGCCCGGGCCATAGGAGGACCCAATGGACCTGTTTTTTCTCGATCTCGGATTCTATCTCGTTCTGATCTTCCTGATCGTGGCGTTCCTCGCCTCGGCGATCAAGATCCTGCGCGAATACGAGCGCGGCGTGGTCTTCACGCTCGGCCGCTTCACCTCGGTCAAGGGACCGGGGCTGATCATCATCATCCCCTATATCCAGCAGGTCGTCCGCGTCGACCTGCGGGTGCGGGTGCTCGACGTGCCCAGCCAGGACGTGATCAGCCGCGACAACGTCTCGGTCCGTGTCAATGCGGTGATCTACATGCGGGTCGTCGACCCCGAGAAATCCACGATCCAGGTCGAGAACTTCATGCAGGCGACGAGCGAACTGAGCCAGACGACGCTGCGCTCGGTCCTCGGCAAGCACGAGTTGGACGAGATGCTGGCCGATCGCGACAGGCTCAACGCCGACATCCAGGAGATCCTCGACGCGCAGACCGACGCCTGGGGGATCAAGGTCGCCAATGTCGAGATCAAGCATGTCGACATCAACGAATCGATGATCCGCGCCATCGCCCGGCAGGCCGAGGCCGAGCGCGAGCGCCGCGCGCGGGTGATCAACGCCGAGGGCGAGCAGCAGGCGGCGGCGAAGCTTCTGGAGGCGGCCGAGATCCTCGGCCGGCGGCCCGAGGCGATGCAGCTGCGTTATCTCAACACGCTGGCGACGATCGGCAACGAGAAGAACTCGACCATCGTCTTCCCGTTCCCGATGGAACTGCAGAAGATGCTCGGCTCGCTGGGTGCCGGGCAGGCCGAGAAGCGCGAGGGCTGAGCGGCCAGCGCGCGGCGGCGCCCGATGCGGGCGCCGCGGCCGTCACTTCGTCAGGATCAGCTTGCCGGCGCGGGTGATGCGCAGGGCATAGACCTTGCCGTCGAGCACGATCTGCGCCAGCGACCCGCCGCGGGTGAGATCCTGCGCGCGGTGAACCGGGACCGGGGCGGGTGCCGGCGGGCAGCGGGTCGCGGTGTCGAAGGACTGCGGCGCTTGAAGGGACATGGTCGGCTCCTGTTCCGGGTGGTGCGATTAATCTGACAAGAACACTCGGATTCGTCAATCCCGATTCTTTTGATCGGCTTAAACGCGCCGCCGCATGGTGTTGAGCTTTGTCGCCGGCGGGCGTAGGGCTGCCGGGGGCGGCGGAGCGGGCGAGGACGATGCGGATTCTGATCAACGGGTTCGGGCGGATCGGGCGGACGGTCCTGCGCGCCTGGGCGCTGGGCGCGGCCAATGGCCGCGGCTGGCCCGGGATCGAGATCGTCGCGCTCAACGACATCGCCGCGCCCGAGACGCTGGCGCATCTCTTTGAATACGACAGCGTCTTCGGCCCCTTCCCCGGCGGCGTCGCGCTCGAGGGGCGCGCGCTGGTCTTCGCCGGCCACCGGCTGGAACTGACGCATGCGCCCGACATCTCGGCGCTGGACCTGCGCGACATCGACCTGGTGATGGAATGCACCGGCCAGGCCGAGCGGCGGCAGGTGGCCGAGCGCGGGCTGCGCGCCGGCGCCGGGCGGGTGCTGATTTCGGGGCCGTCGGGCGCGGCGCAGGTGACCGCCGTGATCGGCGCCAACGAGGGCGCGATCGGGGCCGGACACCGCGTCGTCTCGAACGCCTCGTGCACGACGAACGCGCTCGCCCCGCTGGCGCGCTGCCTGGACGCCGCCTTCGGGCTGCGCGCGGGCTGGATGACGACCATCCACTGCTACACCGGCAGCCAGCCGACGGTCGACGCGCCGCGCGGGCGGGACCTGGCGCGCTCGCGCGCCGCGGCGCTGTCGATCGTGCCGACGACGACGAGCGCCGGGCGGCTCCTCGACGCGGTGCTGCCCGACCTTGCCGGCCGCATCGCCTGTTCGGCGGTGCGCGTGCCGACGGCCAGCGTCTCGGCCGTCGACCTCGTCTTCCAGCCCGGGCGGCCGGCGACGGTCGACGCGGTCAACGCCGCGCTCAAGGCGGCGGGCGGGGTGATCGGCTGGACCGACCGGCCGCTCGTCTCGACCGATCTGAGGGCGCGGCCGGAAAGCGTGGTCATGGCGCTCGGCGAGACGGCGGTCACCGGCGGCGGGTTGGTGCGCGTCTTCGGCTGGTACGACAACGAATGGGGCTTTTCCTGCCGGATGCTGGACATGGCGCGGCACATGTCGGCGACGGCATGAGCGCGCATCTGCAGCGGATGCTGGCCGCGCTCGACCGGGGCGAGGGCTGCGCGCCGATCACCGACGCCGAGCCCGGCTTCGACCTGGCCGCCGCCTATCGCCTCGCGCATTCGCTCACCGCCGAACGGTTGGCGCGGGGCGAACGGCCGGTGGGGCGCAAGACCGGCTTCACCAACACCACGATCTGGCCGCGCTACAATGTCGCCGGCCCGATCTGGGGGATGGTCTGGGACCGGACACTGCAGGCTGGCGCCGGGAGGCTGGCGCTCGGCCATCTCTGCGAGCCGCGGATCGAGCCCGAGATCGTGCTGCGCCTGCGCGCGGTGCCCGAGCCGGGCGCGAATCCGGTGGCGCTGGCTGCCTGCGTCGAGGCCATGGCGATGGGCTTCGAGATCGTCCAGTCGCCGTTCCCCGGCTGGCGCTTCCGCGCGCCGGACACGGTCGCCGCCTTCGGGCTGCACGGCGCGCTGGTCACCGGGCCCTGGATCGCGGCCGATGCCGAAAGGCTGGCGCGGCTTTCCGATTTCGCCGTGGTGCTGCAGCGCGACGGGGCGCGGGTCGATCAGGGCCATGCGCGCAACGTCCTCGGCGACGGCCCGCTGCGCGCGCTCGACTACCTGGCGCGCGCGGTGGCGGCGGATCCGGGCGCGCTGCCGCTCGCGCCGGGCGAGGTGGTCAGCACCGGCACGCTCACCGATGCCTGGCCGGTCGCGCCCGGGCAGGTCTGGCACGCCGAGACCACGCTTCCTTTCCTGCCGCCGCTGACCCTGGCGCTCGACTGACGGTCGCCGGGGCGGGGGCCGCCGGGCGATTGGGCCTTGCGTCGCGGCCGGGGCTGCGGTGAACTCGGCGGCATGGAACGGATACGGATCAAGGCGATCCTGCACCGCAGCGCGCTTCTGGGGGCGATCTGGGCGGCGCTGACCGCGCCCAGCCTCGAGGGGCTGGCGGTCGGAATTCTGGCGGTGCCGGCGGCGGTCTGGCTGAGCCTGCATCTGCTGCCAGCCCGCCATCCGCTGGTCGTCTGGCGGCTGGCGCTGCACCTGCCGCGCTTCGTCGCCGGCTCGGTCACCGGCGGGATCGACGTCGCCCGGCGCGCCTTCGCCCGCGACATGCCGCTCGATCCCGGCTGGGTCGAACTGCCGGTCGATCTGCCCGATGGCGGCCGCGCCGCGCTGGGGGGCGAGATCTCGCTGATGCCGGGCACGCTCGCCGCCGGCAGCCACGAGGACCGGTTGCTGGTGCATCTCCTCGATACCGGGGCCGGCTTCGACGCGGCGATCCCGCGCGAGGCGGCCGAGATCGCGGCGATGATCGGCGCCGGGCCGGGGGCAGGTCAGGGCGCGGGGCAGGGGACCGGTCAAGGAGCGGGGCCGGGTACGGGGCGGGGCGCGGGGCGCGGGCGGGCATGACGGCCTGGCTGACCCTCGTCGCGCTCGGCGTGCTGGCCAGCCTCGCCGGCGCGCTGTGGCGGGTCTGGCGCGGCCCCGATCCGGCCGACCGGATGATGGCGGCGCAGCTCGTCGGCACCGGCGGGGTGGCGCTGCTCGTCCTGCTCGCGCCGCCGCAGGACTGGGCGGCGCTCGACGTGGCGCTGGCGCTGGCGCTCCTCGCCGCGCTGGCCGCGGTCGGCTTCGTCAAGGCGCGCAGCCCCGACGGCGCCGGCGATCCCGAGGAGGCGCCGCCGCCGGCCGACCTCGCGCGGCGGGGCGACGATGGCTGATCTGGCGGCGAATCTCGCGACGCTCCTGCTGACGGCGCTGGGGCTTCTCTTCTTCGTCGCCGGCACGGTCGGGCTGATCCGCTTTCCCGACACGTTCAGCCGGCTGCACGCGCTGACCAAGGCCGACAATCTCGGGCTCGGCTTCATCGCGCTGGGCGTCGCCTTCCAGGCCGAGAGCTGGGCCCAGGTCGCCCGGATCGCGCTGATCTGGGCGCTGGCGCTGCTCGCCGCCGGGGCGGTGGCGCAACTCGTCGCCCGCGCCGCGCTGGCCCGGCGGGAGGCGCCATGACGCCCGCGACCGACCCTGCGCTCGACCTCGCGCTCGATATCGCGCTTTGTGCGCTGATCCTCGGCGTGGCGCTGGCCACCGTTGCCGGGCGCGGGGTCTTTCGCGCGGTCGTCTTCTTCATCGTCTACGGGCTTCTCGTCGCGGTCGGCTGGGTGCGGCTCGACGCGGTCAATGTCGCGCTGGCCGAGGCGGCGATCGGCGCCGGGCTGACCGGGGTGCTGCTTCTCGCCGCGCATGGCCGGCTCCTGCGCGCGCGGGCGGATGGGGACGGGGATGCGGCGGCGGCGGTGCCCTGGTCCGCCGCGCTCGCCGGCGCGGCGCTGGCGGCCGCGCTCGCCTGGGCCTGGTTCGTCCTGCCACTGCCCGAGCGGC
>SLPP01000194.1 GCA_007131945.1 Paracoccaceae bacterium
CCCGGAACTCGCCGAAATACTTCGTGATCGCCGCCGTCAGCGTCGTCTTGCCATGATCCACATGACCGATCGTGCCGATGTTCACATGCGGTTTCGTCCGTTCAAACTTTGCCTTCGCCATGATGGCCTCTCCTTGTTCGTCGTGTCGGTGGCGGTAGGGCGGGCTTCACCCCGCCGCACCGGTCAGGCGTATTTCTTCTGGATCTCGTCCGAGATGTTCTGCGGAACGGCCTCGTAATGGTCGAACTGCATGGTGAAGACCGCGCGGCCCGAGGACATCGAGCGCAGGTTGTTGATATAGCCGAACATGTTGGCGAGCGGCACCATCGCGTTGATCACGTTGGCATTGCCGCGGCTGTCCTGGCCCTGCACCATGCCGCGCCGGCTGGTCAGGTCGCCGATGATCGAACCCGTGTATTCCTCGGGTGTGACCACCTCGACCTTCATGATCGGCTCGAGAAGCTTGGCGCCGGCCTTCTTCAGCCCCTCGCGCATCGCCGAACGCGCGGCGATCTCGAAGGCGAGGACCGACGAGTCGACGTCGTGGTAGGCGCCGTCGATCAGGGCGACCTTGAAGTCGATCACCGGGAAGCCCGCGAGCGGACCCGAATCCATCACCGACTTGACGCCTTTCTCGACGCCGGGGACATATTCCTTCGGCACCACGCCGCCGACGATGCGGTTCTCGAAGCTGTAGCCTTCGCCGGGCTCGGTCGGCTCGATGACGAGCTTCACGCGCGCGAACTGGCCCGAACCGCCGGTCTGCTTCTTGTGCGTGTAATCGACCTCGGCCATGTGGCTGATCGTCTCGCGATACGCCACCTGCGGCGCGCCGATATTCGCCTCGACCTTGAACTCGCGCTTCATGCGGTCGACGAGGATGTCGAGATGGAGTTCCCCCATCCCCTTCATGATCGTCTGGCCGCTCTCGAAATCGGTCTCGACGCGGAACGACGGATCCTCGGCCGCCAAGCGTGCGAGCGCGACGCCCATCTTTTCCTGGTCGGCCTTCGACTTCGGCTCGACGGCAATCTCGATCACCGGCTCGGGGAAGCTCATCGTCTCGAGGACCACGGGCTTCGACGGGTCGCACAGCGTGTCGCCGGTCGTCGTCTCCTTCAGCCCGGCCAGCGCGATGATGTCGCCGGCGAAGGCTTCGTCGATCTCCTCGCGGTTGTTCGAGTGCATCATCATCATGCGCCCGACACGCTCGCGCCTGCCCTTGGTCGAGTTCAGCATCTGGTCGCCCTTTCTCAGGACGCCCGAATAGATGCGGGTGAAGGTCAGCGAGCCGACAAAGGGGTCGTTCATGATCTTGAACGCGAGCGCCGAATAGGGCGCCGAGTCATCGGCCGGGCGCTCGATGTTGCGCTCCTCGGTCTCGTCATCAGGGGCGAAACCTTTGAGCACCGGCACGTCGATCGGTGCCGGCAGGAAGTCGATGACCGCGTTCAGGAGCGGCTGCACGCCCTTGTTCTTGAAGGCCGAGCCGGCCATGACCGGGAAGAAGTCGAGCTTCAGCGTGCCCTTGCGGATCAGCTTGCGCAGCGTCGCCTCGTCGGGCTCGTTGCCCTCGAGATAGGCCTCCATCGCCTCGTCGTCCTGCTCGACGGCGAGTTCGATCATGTTGCCGCGCCATTCCTCGGCGAGGTCCGTCAGCTCGTCGCGGATCGCTTGGCGCACCCAGCTCGCGCCGAGATCCTCGCCCTTCCAGACCCATTCTTCCATCTTGATCAGGTCGATGATGCCCTCAAGCTTGTCCTCGGCGCCGATCGGCAGCGCGATCGGGCAGGGCGTGCCGCCGGTGCGGTCCTTGATCATCCGGACGCAGTTGAAGTAGTCGGCGCCGATCTTGTCCATCTTGTTGACGAACACGATCCGCGGAACCTTGTAGCGGTCGGCCTGGCGCCAGACGGTCTCGGTCTGCGGCTCGACGCCGGCATTGGCATCGAGCAGGCAGATCGCGCCGTCGAGCACGGCGAGCGAGCGCTCTACTTCGATCGTGAAGTCCACGTGCCCCGGCGTGTCGATGATGTTGAAGCGGTACTTTGTCTCCGAGGTGCCTTCCGAGGTCGGATCCTCCTGGCGCTGCCAGAAGGTCGTGGTCGCGGCCGAAGTGATGGTGATGCCGCGCTCCTGCTCCTGCTCCATCCAGTCCATGGTCGCGGCGCCGTCATGCACCTCGCCCAGCTTGTGGCTCTTGCCAGTATAGAACAGGATACGCTCCGTCGTCGTCGTCTTGCCGGCGTCGATATGCGCCATGATCCCGAAGTTGCGGTATCGCGTGAGCGGATATTCGCGTGCCATGATCGTGGCTCCTTACCAGCGGTAGTGGCTGAGCGCCTTGTTGGCATCCGCCATCTTGTGCGTGTCTTCGCGCTTCTTCACGGCGGTGCCGCGGTTCTGCACCGCGTCCGACAGCTCCGCCGCGAGACGCTCTTCCATCGTGTTCTCGTTGCGCTTGCGCGCGGCGGTGATCAGCCAGCGGATCGCCAGCGCCTCGCGCCGCTCGGGACGCACCTCGACGGGGACCTGATAGGTCGCGCCGCCGACCCGGCGCGAGCGGACCTCGACCGAGGGCTTGATGTTGTCGAGCGCCTCGTGGAAGACCTCGACCGGCGCGCGCTTGAGTTTCTTCTCGACGCGTTCAAGGGCGTTGTAGACGATCGACTCGGCGACGGACTTCTTGCCGTCGATCATCAGGTTGTTCATGAACTTGGTCAGCACCGTGTCGCCATACTTGGCGTCGGGCAGGACTTCGCGCTTCTCGGCAGCGTGACGACGCGACATCGAACTCTCTCCTTACTTCGGACGCTTGGCGCCGTATTTCGACCGGCGCTGGCGACGGTCCTTCACGCCCTGGGTATCCAGCACGCCGCGCAGGATGTGGTAGCGCACGCCCGGAAGGTCCTTCACGCGCCCGCCGCGGATCAGCACGACCGAGTGCTCCTGAAGGTTGTGCTTCTCACCGGGGATGTAGCTGATCACCTCGTAGCCGTTCGTCAGTCGCACTTTCGCAACCTTCCGCATGGCCGAGTTCGGCTTCTTCGGCGTCGTCGTGTAGACGCGCGTGCAGACCCCGCGCTTCTGGGGGCACTGCTCCAGGTGCAGCGACTTGGAGCGCTTTACTTTCGGCTGCCGCGGCTTGCGGATCAGCTGCTGGATCGTTGGCATTCCGGTTCTTCCCGTTTTGCAACCCGTCTCATGTCTCGTGGCGCTGGCGCGCCGTCTCGGCGTGTCCGACCTGCGCGCGAATCGCTCCGGTCAAAACACGAAACCGCATGCGTTGCCCGGTTCCGGAAACGCCGCGGTGGAATTCCAGAGGATCGGGGCGCCCATCGCCCGGATCGTGACCACAGAGGTATCTATAGCCCCGAAGCCTTCATGCGAGACGTCAGCCGCGGGTGCCGGCCGTATAGGGGGACTCGGGGGGGTTGTCAACAGCCCGGCCGGCGCGCGCCCGGGCGAGTTGCCGCGCCAGCCGCTGCTCGCGATAGAGCGTGAAGATGCCGGTGCCGACGATCAGCGCCGCTCCGAGCTTGGTCAGGTTGTCGGGCCAGTCGCCAAAGACCAGAAGGCCGAGGATCAGCGCCCAGACGAGGCCAGTATAGCGGAAGGGCGAGACGACGCCCAGCTCGCCCACCCGCATCGCGACGATGCTGAGCAGGTATCCCGCGATGATGAACACGACGGCACCGCCAAGATAGGTCCAGCTCGATGCGGCGGGGCGCACCCAGTCCTCGGAAAGCGCGCCGAGGGCGGCGAAAACCGTGACCCCGCCCGCGGTCGCCAGCGCCAGGAGCATCGAGGGAACCGCCGGCGGCATCCGCCGGGTGACGAGGTCGCGCAGCGTGACGAAACCCACCGCGGCAAGCGCGTAGAGCGCGTAGACGTCGATCCCATCGGGTCCCGGCCGGACGATCAGCAGCACGCCGAGGAAGCCGACCGCGATGGCGAGGAAGCGCCGCCATCCCACCGGCTCGCGCAGGAAGACCGCCCCGGCCAGCGCGATGGTCAGCGGTGCGGCCTGCAGGATCGCCGTCAGCGTCGCCAGCGGCATGTTGAAGAGCGCGGTAAGGAAGAAGAAGGTCGCGCCGCATTCGGCGACGACCCGAACCGCGATGAGCCACCGGTCCCCGTTCATTTCGGGCAAGCGCAACGCACCCATCCACCAGGCAATCGTCGCGAAGGCCAGGGTCGTCAGCACCCCGCGCAGGAAGATCGCCTGAAAAAGCGGCAGATCCGCCGAGACCAGCTTCATAAGCGTGTCGTTGAGCACGAAGGCGGCCATGCCGACCGTCATGAAGAGCGCGCCGCGCGCGTTGTCGGAGAGCATCGCCGGATCCGCGAGAAGTTAACTTGTGCACAATGCCGGACGCCGGCGGCAAAGGAAAGGCCCCGGCACGAAAAACCCCCGCGCCGGAGCGCGGGGGCGGAAAGGTCCGGACCGGGCCGCGATCAGAGGTCGCGCGGGTCCGAGGCCACGTCGAAGGCCATCGCGTCCTCGACGCCCTCGCCCGCCTCCTCCGGGGCGGCGAGGGCCGCAGCCGCCTCGGCTTCGGCGCGGCGGGCGTCGATCACCTTCTGGTCGCGCTCGGCGGCGATGCGCCGGGTAGCGGTAGCGACACCGCCGGTGCCGGCCGGGATCAGGCGGCCGACGATGACGTTCTCCTTGAGCCCGACGAGCTTGTCGCGCTTGCCTTGGACCGAGGCCTCGGTGAGAACGCGCGTCGTCTCCTGGAAGGAGGCGGCCGAGATGAAGGAGCGCGTCTGCAGGCTCGCCTTGGTGATCCCCAGTAGGATCGGCTCGCCCCTGGCCGGACGCAGCCCCGACGCGATCGCCTTGTCGTTGATCTCGTCGAACTCGTACTTGTCGACGGTCTCGCCCTTCAGGAGCGTCGTGTCGCCGGAATCGAGGATCTCGAGCTTCTGCAGCATCTGCCGCACGATCACCTCGATATGCTTGTCGTTGATCTTCACGCCCTGCAGGCGATAGACGTCCTGCACCTCGTCGATGAGGTAGTTGGCCAACGCCTCGATGCCTAGGATGCGTAGGATATCGTGCGGCGCGGGGTTGCCGTCCATGATGTAGTCGCCGCGCTGGACGAAATCTCCCTCCTGTACCGGAATGTGCTTGCCCTTCGGCACCATGTACTCCACGGGCTCGACATTCTCGTCGACGGGTTCGATCGAGATCCGGCGCTTGTTCTTGTAGTCCTTACCGAACCGGACATAGCCGTCGATCTCGCAGATGATGGCATGATCCTTGGGCCGGCGCGCCTCAAAGAGCTCGGCCACCCGCGGCAGACCACCGGTGATGTCCTTGGCGCGCGCACCCTCGCGCGGGATCCGCGCGACCATGTCGCCCTCGCGTATGTCCTGCCCGTCCTCCACCGAGAGGATGGCATCCACGGACATCAGATACGTCACCGGGTTGCCCGCCTCGTTGCGCACCGGCTCGCCGGTTTCGGGGTCCATGATGATGATCTCGGGCTTGAGGTCACCGCCCTTGGGAACCGAGCGCCAGTCGGTCACGATCTTCTGCGTCATGCCGGTCGCCTCGTCGGTCTCGTCGCGGACCGACAGTCCCCCGATGAGGTCGACGAACTTCGCCCGGCCCGCTTTCTCAGCGATGATCGGCAGGGTGTAGGGATCCCATTCGTAAAGCTTGTCACCCCGCTTCACCTCGGCCCCGTCGCGCACGAAGAGCTTGGTGCCGTAGCCCAGCTTGTGGCTGGCGCGCTCGACCCCATTCTCGTCGATGATCGCGACCTGCATGTTCCGGCCCAACACGATCAGGTCACCCGCGGTGTTCTCCAGCACGTTCTCGTTGCGGAACTCGATCTTGCCGGCATGGCCCGCCTCTTGGAAGGACTGACTGCCGCCCTGCGCGATGCCGCCGATATGGAAGGTGCGCATGGTCAGCTGCGTGCCCGGCTCACCGATCGACTGCGCGGCGATGATGCCCACCGCCTCGCCCTTGTTCACCAGCGTGCCGCGGGCGAGATCGCGCCCGTAGCACTTGACGCAGACCCCCTCCTCGGCCTCGCAGGTCAGCGGCGAGCGGATCCTGACCGCGGCGATGCCGGCGGCCTCGATCGCATCGATGTCGCGCTCGTCGATCAGGGCGTTCCTTTCGACCAGCACCTCACCGGTGGCCGGATCGGCGACATCCTCGGCCGCGACACGACCCAGGATGCGTTCGGCAAGGCTCGCCACGATCTCGCCGTCATTGACCGCGGCCCGCGCGGTGATGAAACGGTCGGTGCCGCAATCGTCGATACGCACGATGCAGTCCTGCGCAACATCGACGAGACGCCGCGTCAGATAGCCCGAGTTGGCGGTCTTCAGCGCGGTGTCTGCCAGACCCTTGCGCGCGCCGTGGGTGGAGTTGAAGTACTCCAGCACCGTCAGGCCTTCCTTGAAGTTCGAGATGATCGGCGTCTCGATGATCTCACCCGAGGGCTTGGCCATAAGCCCGCGCATCCCGCCCAGCTGCTTCATCTGCGCCGGGCTGCCGCGGGCGCCGGAATGCGACATCATGTAGACGCTGTTGGGCTCCAGCTCGGCGCCGTTCTCGTCCCGGCGCACGGCCGAAATCTCGCCCATCATCTCGCCGGCAACGGCGTCCGAGCATTTCGACCAGGCGTCGACCACCTTGTTGTACTTCTCGCCCTGGGTGATGAGCCCGTCGAGGTACTGCTGCTCGAACTCCTTCACCTGATCGCGGGTCGCGTTGACGATCTGCCACTTGGCCTCGGGGATCAGCATGTCGTCCTTGCCGAAGCTGATGCCGGCGCGGAACGCCTCGCGGAAGCCGAGCCCCATGATCTGGTCGCAGAAGATGACCGACTCTTTCTGCCCGCAATAGCGGTAGACGGTGTCGATGACCTCCTGCACGTCCTTCTTGCGCAGAAGCCGGTTCACGAGTTCGAAGGGCGCCTTGGCATTGAGCGGCAGAAGCGCGCCCAGCCGCAGCCGGCCCGGCGTCGTCTCGTAGCGCTTCATCACCTCGTCGCCATGCTCGTCGATCTGCAGGATGCGCGCGATGATCTTCGCGTGAAGATGCACCTCGCCGGCGGCGAGCGCATGCTCGACCTCGTCGATATCGGCGAAGACCTTGCCCTCGCCCGTCATGCCCTCGCGCATCATCGTCGTGTAGTAGAGCCCCAGGACCATGTCCTGCGACGGCACGATGATCGGCGCGCCGTTGGCGGGCGAAAGCACGTTGTTCGTGCTCATCATCAGCACGCGAGCCTCGAGCTGGGCTTCCAGGCTCAGCGGCACGTGCACCGCCATCTGGTCGCCGTCGAAGTCCGCGTTGAAGGCCGAGCATACCAGCGGGTGAAGCTGGATCGCCTTGCCCTCGATCAGGATCGGCTCGAAGGCCTGGATGCCCAGGCGGTGCAGCGTCGGCGCGCGGTTCAGGAGGACCGGGTGCTCGCGGATCACCTCGTCGAGGATATCCCAGACCTCGGGACGCTCCTTCTCGACCAGCTTCTTCGCCTGCTTCACGGTCGAGCTGAGCCCCTTGGCCTCGAGCCGCGAATAGATGAACGGCTTGAAGAGTTCGAGCGCCATCTTCTTCGGCAACCCGCACTGGTGCAGCTTCAGCTCCGGCCCGGTCACGATGACCGAACGGCCCGAGAAATCCACGCGCTTGCCGAGCAGGTTCTGGCGGAAGCGGCCCTGCTTGCCCTTCAGCATGTCGGACAGCGACTTCAGCGGGCGCTTGTTGTTGCCAGTGATGACCCGGCCGCGACGGCCGTTGTCAAAGAGCGCATCGACCGATTCCTGCAGCATCCGCTTTTCGTTGCGCACGATGATGTCGGGCGCGCGCAACTCGATCAGCCGCTTCAGGCGATTGTTGCGGTTGATGACCCGGCGATAGAGATCGTTGAGGTCCGAGGTCGCGAAGCGGCCGCCATCGAGCGGCACCAGCGGGCGCAGCTCGGGCGGGATCACCGGCAGGACGGTCAGCACCATCCATTCCGGACGGTTGCCAGATTCGAGGAAGCTTTCGACCACCTTCAGCCGCTTGATGATCTTCTTCGGCTTCAGCTCGCCCGTAGCTTCCTTGAGTTCCTCGCGCAGTTTCAGCGCCTCGGCCTCGAGGTCGATCGCCGCCAGCATCTCGCGGATCGCCTCGGCGCCGATCCCGGCGGTGAAGGCGTCGGCGCCGTACTGGTCCTGCGCGTCGAGGAATTCGTCCTCGGTAAGAAGCTGGCCGTAGGAAAGCTCGGTCAGGCCCGGCTCGATGACGACGTAGTTCTCGAAATAGAGGATCCGCTCGAGATCGCGCAGCGTCATGTCGAGCATCAGGCCGATCCGGCTGGGCAGCGACTTGAGGAACCAGATATGGGCGACGGGCGCGGCCAGCTCGATATGGCCCATGCGCTCGCGACGGACCTTCTGCAGCGTCACCTCGACGCCGCATTTCTCGCAGACGACGCCGCGATATTTCATCCGCTTGTACTTGCCGCACAGACACTCGTAGTCCTTGATCGGCCCGAAGATGCGCGCGCAGAAGAGTCCGTCGCGCTCGGGCTTGAAGGTGCGGTAGTTGATCGTCTCGGGCTTCTTGATCTCGCCGTAGGACCAGCTGAGGATCCGTTCGGGCGAGGCCAGCGACACGCGGATCTCGTCGAAGGTCTTGGGCGCGGCCAGCGGGTTGAACGGATTGGTGGTGAGTTCCTGGTTCATGTTCGGTTCCTTGCGTCAGATGCCGGGGTGAAGAGGGAGAGAACGCGCGGCCCTCAGCCCTCCTCCTCCGAATCCAGGAGTTCCATGTTGAGGCCGAGGCCACGGACTTCCTTCACGAGCACGTTGAAGCTCTCCGGCACGCCGGCCTCGAAGTTGTCCTCGCCCTTGACGATCGATTCGTAGACCTTGGTCCGGCCCGCCACGTCGTCCGACTTCACGGTCAGCATCTCCTGCAGCGTGTAGGCGGCACCGTAGGCTTCGAGCGCCCAGACCTCCATCTCACCCAGACGCTGGCCGCCGAACTGCGCCTTGCCGCCCAGCGGCTGCTGGGTGACCAGGCTGTAGGGTCCGGTGGAACGCGCGTGCAGCTTGTCGTCCACGAGGTGGTGCAGCTTGAGCATGTATTTCGTGCCCACCGTCACCTGCCGCGCGAACGGCTCGCCGGTGCGCCCGTCGAAGGCGGTCGACTGGCCCGAGACATCGAAGCCCGCGCGGATCAGCGCGTCGTTCACGTCCGGCTCCTTGGCGCCGTCGAAGACCGGCGTTCCGATCGGAACCCCGCCGGTGACCGAAGCCGCAGACTCGACCAGCGCTTCCTCGTCCATCGACGCGAAGGCCTCGTCGAAGACCTCGTCGCCATAGGCGATGCGCAGCGCCTCGCGCACCGGGGTCAGGTCGCCCTTGCGGCGGTACTCGTCGAGCGCCTCGTCGA
Source organism: Paracoccaceae bacterium (assembly GCA_007131945.1). Taxonomy (GTDB): domain Bacteria; phylum Pseudomonadota; class Alphaproteobacteria; order Rhodobacterales; family Rhodobacteraceae; genus Pararhodobacter. The sequence goes on from SLPP01000194.1 coordinate 9,416, forward strand.
TCTGCACGCCGAGGCCACGCAGCGCCCAACCCATGTGGGTCTCGAGGATCTGGCCGACATTCATCCGGCTGGGCACGCCCAGCGGGTTGAGCACGATATCGACCGTGGTGCCGTCGGAAAGGAAGGGCATGTCCTCCTCGGGCACGACCTTCGAGACGACGCCCTTGTTGCCGTGACGCCCGGCCATCTTGTCGCCCGGCTGAAGCTTGCGCTTCACCGCGAGGAAGACCTTGACCATCTTCATCACACCCGGCGGCAGGTCGTCGCCCCGGCGCACCTTCTCGACCTTATCCTCGAAGCGGTGCTGCAGCGCGCGCTTCTGCTGGTCGTAGAGCGCGTTGAGCGCCTCGACCTCCTGCGCCTCGGCGTCATCGGCCAGCGCCAGCTGCCACCACTGCCCGCGGCTGAGCGTCTGCAGGAGCTCCTCGCTGATCTCGGAATTGGCCTTCACGCCCTTCGGCCCCTTGACCGCCACCTTGCCGAGGATGAGCTGCTTGAGCCGCGCATAGATGTTGCGCTCGAGGATGGCGAGTTCGTCGTCGCGGTCGCGGCTGAGCCGCTCGATCTCCTCGCGCTCGATCTGCAGCGCGCGCTCGTCCTTGTCGACGCCGTGGCGGTTGAAGACCCGTACCTCGACGACTGTCCCGTAGGCGCCGGGCGGCAGACGCAACGAGGTGTCGCGCACATCACTCGCCTTCTCGCCAAAGATCGCGCGCAGAAGCTTCTCTTCCGGCGTCATCGGGCTCTCGCCCTTGGGGGTGATCTTGCCCACCAGGATGTCACCCGCCTGCACCTCGGCACCGATGTAGACGATGCCCGCCTCGTCGAGGTTGCGCAAAGCCTCCTCGCCGACGTTGGGGATGTCGCGGGTGATCTCCTCGGGCCCGAGCTTGGTGTCGCGTGCGGCGACCTCGTACTCCTCGATATGGATCGAGGTGAAGACGTCATCCTTCAGGATGCGCTCCGAGATCAGGATCGAGTCCTCGTAATTGTAGCCGTTCCAGGGCATGAAGGCGACGGTGACGTTCCGGCCCACGGCCAGCTCGCCCATGTCGGTGCAGGGGCCGTCGGCGATGACCTGGCCGCCTTCGACCGTGTCGCCCACCTTCACCAGCGGCCGCTGGTTGATGCAGGAGGACTGGTTCGACCGCTTGAACTTGCGCAGCCGGTAGATGTCGACGCCCGGCTCGCCCGGCTCCAGCATCTCGGTGGCGCGTACGACGATCCGCTGCGCATCGACCTGGTCGATGATGCCCGCCCGGCGCGCCATGATCGCCGCGCCCGAATCGCGGGCGACGACGCCCTCGATACCCGTCCCGACGAGCGGCGCGTCCGACTGCAGAAGCGGCACCGCCTGCCGCATCATGTTCGAGCCCATCAGCGCGCGGTTGGCGTCGTCGTTCTCGAGGAACGGAATGAGCGAGGCCGCGACCGAGACGAGCTGCTTGGGCGAGACGTCGATCAGGTCCACCGTCTCGCGCGGGGAAAGGACGAATTCGCCACCCTTCCGGGTCGAGACGAGTTCGTTGACGAAGCGCCCCTCGGCGTCGAGCGTCGCATTCGCCTGCGCGATCGTGTGGCGCATCTCCTCGGTGGCCGAGAGGTAGACAACCTCGTCGGTCACCTGCCCGTCGACGACGCGCCGATAGGGCGTTTCGATGAAGCCGTACTTGTTCACCCGCGCAAAGGTCGCGAGCGAGTTGATCAGGCCGATGTTCTGGCCCTCCGGCGTCTCGATCGGGCACATCCGGCCGTAATGCGTGGGATGCACGTCGCGCACCTCGAAGCCCGCGCGCTCGCGTGTGAGACCGCCCGGTCCAAGCGCCGAGAGCCGCCGCTTGTGCGTGACCTCCGAGAGCGGGTTGGTCTGGTCCATGAACTGGCTGAGCTGCGAGGAACCGAAGAACTCGCGCACCGCCGCTGCGGCGGGCTTGGCGTTGATCAGGTCCTGCGGCATCACGGTGTCGATCTCCACCGAGCTCATCCGCTCGCGGATCGCCCGTTCCATGCGCAGGAGGCCCAGCCGGTACTGGTTCTCCATCAGCTCGCCGACCGAACGCACCCGGCGGTTGCCAAGATGGTCGATGTCGTCGATCTCGCCCTTGCCGTCGCGAAGGTCGACCAGCGCCTTGACGCAGGCGATGATGTCTTCCTTGCGCAGCGTGCGCACCGTGTCATCGGCGTCGAGGTTCAGGCGCATGTTCATCTTCACCCGGCCGACGGCAGACAGGTCGTAGCGTTCGGCATCGAAGAAAAGCGTGTCGAAAAGCGCCGAGGCCGCGTCGTAGGTAGGCGGCTCGCCCGGCCGCATGACGCGATAGATGTCCATCAGCGCCTGCTCGCGGTTCATGTTCTTGTCCGCGGCCATCGTGTTGCGGATGTAGGGGCCCACATTCACGCCGTCGATGTCGAGGACCGGGATCTCGGTGATGTCCTGGTCCAGGAGCAGCTTCAGCGTCCCGCCCTTGACATCGCCGTCCTTGTCGAGTTCCCAGGTCAGCTCGTCGCCGGCCTCGACCCAGATCTCGCCGGTTTCCTCGTTGATCAGGTCGCGGGCGACGAAACGGCCGAAGATGTGCTCGAAGGGCACCAGAAGCTCGGTGACCTTGCCCTCGTCGATCCACTTCTTCACCATCCGCGGCGTCGCCTTGTCGCCGGCCTTCAGGATCACCTCGCCGGTGTCGGCATCGACCAGGTCCATCGTCGGACGGGTGCCGCGCACGCGCTCGGGGAAGAACTTGGTCACCCAGCCGCGGCCCTTTTCCAGCCGGAAGGACACGGTGTCGTAATAGGCCGTCATGATCGCGTCCTGGTCCATGCCCAGCGCATAGAGCAGCGTCGTCACCGGCAGCTTCCGGCGGCGGTCGATGCGGGCGAAGACCATGTCCTTCGGGTCGAACTCGAAATCCAGCCACGAACCCCGATAGGGAATGATCCGGCACTGGAACAGGAGCTTGCCCGAGGAATGCGTCTTGCCCTTGTCATGGTCGAAGAAGACGCCGGGCGAGCGGTGCATCTGGCTGACGACAACGCGCTCCGAACCGTTGACGATGAAGGTGCCGTTCGGCGTCATGAGCGGCATGTCGCCCATGAACACCTCCTGCTCCTTGATGTCCTTGACCGACTTCGCGCTGGTGTCGGGGTCGACATCGAACACGATCAGGCGCAGCGTGACCTTCAGCGGCGCGGCATAGGTCATGTCGCGGCTCTGGCATTCCTCGATATCGTATTTCGGCTTTTCCAGATCGTACTTGACGAACTCCAGAACCGCCGTCTCGTTGAAATCCTTGACCGGAAAGACCGACTGGAAGGTGCCCATCAGCCCTTCGCCGTCCATTGGCGTCTCGCCGTCGCCCGAACGCAGGAACAGATCGTAGGAGGATTTCTGAACCTCGATCAGGTTCGGCATTTCCAGGACTTCGCGGATCTTGCCAAACATCCGCCGGATGCGTTTCTGGCCAACGTAGGTCTGCGCCATGCTCGGTATCACCTTTCCTCTTTCGCGGGCGCGCGTGCCGTCGGGCCTCGACCGCGCTGCCGCAAGCGAAACGGACTCAGCGGGCCCCATTCCTGCGGACCCACCCAAAGGTCCGCGCCCGAGCCCATCGCTGCTTCCGGAAAACGCCCGCGAACAGGCGCTTGCCGGAAGAAGCCGCGCTCCCTTCCGTTTCGGGAAGCGCTTCAAATGGAGGCGGCCGGGCCCGGAACAAGCCGGACCCAGCCCTGTCAGTCGACCCGGGTGCCGCGCACCCGCGTGATCACTTGAGCTCGACCTTGGCGCCCGCGGCCTCGAGCTTCTTCTTCAGCTCTTCGGCCTCGTCCTTCGGCGCCTGCTCCTTGACGGCCTTGCCGCCGGCTTCGACCAGGTCCTTGGCTTCCTTCAGGCCAAGGCCGGTGATGGCTCGGACTTCCTTGATCACGTTGATCTTGTTGGCGCCGGCCTCGACGAGGATGACGTCGAATTCGGTCTTCTCCTCCTCGGCCGCGGCGGCGGGGCCGGCGGCGGGACCGGCCATCATCACCGCGCCACCGGCGGCAGGCTCGATGCCGTATTCGTCCTTGAGGATCTGCTTCAGTTCCTGCGCTTCCAGAAGCGTCAGGTTCACGATTTGCTCGGCGAGTGCTTTGAGATCAGCCATTGTTCCGTTTCCATTCTGTCAGATGTGTTCCGGCATGGGGACATGCGCCCGATGCAGGCAGACGTATGCTCAAGCGGCTTCCCGCTCCTCCAGGGTGGAGAGGATGCCCGCGATGTTCGAAGCTGGCGCGCCAATGGCCCCCGCGATGTTCGCCGCCGGCGCCCCGATGCACGACACGACCTGAGCGATGAGCTCTTCGCGCGAAGGCATCGACGCGACGGCCTTGACACCGTCGGAATCCAGTGCCGTCCCGCCCATCGCGCCGCCGAGGATGACAAACTTCTTGTTGTCCTTGGCGAACTCGTCCGAGACCTTCGCCGCAGTGACGGGGTCCTCGGAATAGGCGAGCACGGTCATGCCCGTCAGAAGGGAGGCGATGCTTTCGCAGGGCTTACCTTCAAGGGCGATCTTGGCGAGCCTGTTCTTGGCAACGCGCACGGCCCCGCCCGCTTCGCGCATGCGCGCGCGCAGGACCTGCATCTCGGCAACCGTCAGACCTGCGTAGTGCGCAACGACGACCACGCCAGAGCTTTCGAAGATCTGGCCGAGTTCCTCGACCACTTTCTCTTTCTGGGCTCTATCCACAGTTAGCTCCAAGTTTGGGGGTTGCCCCCCGGCTCATGTTTGCTCCCGGCCTGCCGCCGGCAGCGATCGGGTCCGCAAGGGAGCCGAGGCCAGGACCGCCCGAGGTCGCGCCCCGGAACTTCCGTCTCGTTCCCCATCTCGGGCAGGAAATTAAGCCGCTCGGGTCGAAACCCTCCCGGCACCCGCCGTCTCGGACAGGACGCGGCGACGCGCTCGGACGCCGCCCCGCCATTCGCCCGCCCGCCCCGGGAAGGGCGGCCGGGCAAATTCTCAATGCGCCGTCGCCGACGCCAGATCGAGGCTCACGCCCGGCCCCATGGTCGAACTCAGCGACACCTTGCGCAGATAGGTGCCCTTGGCGCCCGAGGGCTTGGCGCGGCTGACCGCCTCGACGAAGGCGCGGATGTTCTGTGCCAGCGCCTCGTCGGGGAAGGATACCTTGCCGACGCCGGCATGGATCACGCCGGCCTTCTCGACCTTGAACTGGACCTCGCCGCCCTTGGCGTTGTTCACCGCCTGCGCGACATCCATCGTCACCGTGCCGACCTTGGGGTTCGGCATCAGGTTGCGCGGGCCGAGGATCTTGCCCAGCCGGCCGACGAGCGGCATCATGTCGGGCGTGGCGATGCAGCGATCGAACTCGATCTTGCCCGACTGGATCGTCTCCATCAGGTCCTCGGCGCCGACGATGTCGGCCCCGGCTTCCTTCGCCTCGTCGGCCTTCGCGCCGCGGGCGAAGACCGCCACGCGCACCGTCTTGCCGGTGCCGTTGGGCAGGGTGACGACGCCGCGGACCATCTGGTCGGCATGGCGCGGATCGACGCCCAGGTTCATCGCCACCTCGACCGTCTCGTCGAACTTCGCCGTCGCCGCCTGCTTGATCAGCGCCACCGCCTCCTCGACCGAGAGGTTCGTCTTGCCGTCGATGATCGCGCGCGCGGCGCGGGTGCGTTTGCCGTGCTTGGCCATGATTACCCCCTCACCTCGATGCCGCAGGACTTCGCCGAGCCGAGGATGATCTGCATCGCCCCCTCGACATCGTTGGCGTTCAGGTCCTTCATCTTCGCCTCGGCGATCTCGCGCACCTGCTTGACGGTGACGTAGCCCGCCACGTCCCGGCCCGGCTTTTCCGAGCCCTTGGCGCGCGCACGCTTGCCCACCGGCTTCAGACCCGCGGCCTTCTTCAGGTACCACGAGGCCGGCGGCGTCTTAAGTTCCATGGTGAAGGACTTGTCCTGGTAGTAGGTGATCACCACCGGCACCGGCGCGCCCTGCTCCATGTCCTGGGTCTTCGCGTTGAAGTCCTTGCAGAACTGCATGATGTTGATGCCGCGCTGACCCAGCGCGGGCCCGACGGGCGGCGAGGGGTTGGCCTGCCCCGCCTTTACCTGCAGCTTGAGCTGCCCGATCACTTTCTTGGCCATGCGGCCTCTCCTTCTCTCACCGCCCCCGGCTTTCGAGGGCCTGGTTTAGTGGTCCGGTCCGGCAGGCAGGGGAATGACCCGGGCCGCCTCGCCTCCCACGGGATCGCTCAGGTGGTCTTCGACACCTGAGTGAATTCCAGATCGACCGGCGTCGGCCGGCCGAAGATCGACACCATCACCTTGAGGCGGGCATTGTCCTCGTCCACTTCCTCGACCATGCCCGAGAACCCCTCGAACGGACCGTCATTCACCTTCACCTGCTCGCCGATCTCGTAATGGATCAGGTTGCGCGGCGCGATCTCGCCCTCCTCGACGCGGTTGAGGATCAGGTTGACCTCGTCGTCGCGCATCGGGCTGGGCTTGCCCGGCTGGCCGAGGAAACCCGTCACCCGGTTGATCGAGTTGATCAGGTGATAGGTGCGGCTGTTCATGTCCATGCGCACCAGCACGTAGCCGGGCATGAAGCGCCGCTCGCTCGTCACCTTCTTGCCGCGCCGGACCTCGATCACCTCCTCGGTGGGCACCAGAACTTCCTCGATCTCGTCCTCGAGACCGGCCTCGGCGGCAGCGTGACGGATCTGTTCGGCGACCTTCTTCTCGAAATTCGACAGAACGCTCACCGAATACCAGCGTTTCGCCATGCCTCTCCAACCTCGTGCCGGGCGGAGCCTTCCGCCGTCTGTTCCGTTCCCGCCCCGCGCCGGGGCCGTCCACAGAGCAAAAAAACGCGCGCACCGAATCGGTGCGCTGCCTGTCGTGTGGGGTTGGCGCCTCGTCTAGCGCCCCTTGCGCGGCATTTCAAGAGCCCGCGTCGTGGCCCGCGGCTCAGCCGACGAGGCCGAGGATACCGGCCAGTCCCTGCCGGATCAGCCAGTCGACGAAAAAGAAGAAGATCGCCGTCAGCGTCGCCAGGATCAGCACCATGATCGTCGAGACCGTCACCTCGCGCCGGTTCGGCCAGACAACCTTGGCGGTTTCCGAACGGACCTGCTGCAGGAAGGTCAGGGGATTCGTCTTGGCCATGCGCGTGATCCTGATGCGGGTTTGCGCCGACATACGGTGCCGGGCGCCGCATTTCAACCCGTCGGAGACGCGCGGCGTTCCAGATCACCTTCGGGTGAAGCCCGGCTCAGCGCGCCGCGAAGACCCTCAGCGTCGGCAGGGAGGTGAGCGGCAAATCAAGCGCGCGCATCGCCGAGAGCGAGATCTGGCTGCCGGCGCCCGGCTCGCGCCCCGAAGGGCGCAGTTCCACCCCGACCGACTGGCCGGTGGCGATCTCGACGCGACCCTGCATCGGCTTGCGGACGAGGCCGGTGAGCAGCCAGAACCCGGTCTCGCCCGGCGCCCCGAGCGAGGCCAGCGTCTCGCCGAGAAAGGCGCCCGCCTGCCCGGCGCCGGCCTGCGCCGCGGCGCGTTCGGTCGGACTGGCACGGTCGAAGGCCGCCGCCGTCCGGCCCGCCGCTCCCGGCGCCGCCCCCGCCACGGCCTCCGGCCGCGCTTCGGGGCGGGTCACGTCGTCGCCCGGCGCGAAGACCACCGGCACCTCCGGCGCGCGCTCGGACCAGGGCAGGCGGATCCGGTCGCAACCGGCGACGAGCAGCACGGCAAGAAGGACTGGCAGCACACGCATGGCGCGACCCTAGCCCGCGTCGATCCGCCTGGCAACTGCGGCCTTGCCGCCCGCCGCGCGGGTGACTAGCTTCTGCGCAACAAGGAGTGAGCGCCGATGCCAGCCCAGACCCGCCCCGCCCCGCTCGTCGATCCCTTCCACCGCGCGATCAGCTACCTGCGGGTCTCGGTCACCGACCGCTGCGACTTCCGCTGCACCTACTGCATGGCCGAGCACATGACCTTCCTGCCGAAGAAGGAGCTTCTGACGCTGGAAGAGCTCGACCGGCTTTGCACCGCCTTCATCCGCATGGGCGTCGAGAAGCTGCGCATCACCGGCGGCGAGCCCCTGGTGCGCAAGGGGATCATGACTTTCTTCGAGGCGATGGCGCGGCATCTGCAGTCGGGCGCGTTGCGGGAACTGACGCTGACCACCAACGGCTCGCAACTGGCGCGCTTCGCCGAGCAGCTTGCCGCGTTGGGCGTGCGGCGGGTCAATGTCTCGCTCGATACGCTCGACGACAGCAAATTCGCCGAGATCACCCGCTGGGGCCGGCTGCCGCAGGTTCTCGGCGGGATCGAGGCGGCCAGGGCGGCGGGCCTGCGTGTCAAGATCAACGCCGTCGCGCTCAAGGGCTTCAACGAGGAGGAGCTGTTCAGCCTCACCGAATGGTGCGCGCGCGAAGGCCACGACCTGACCTGGATCGAGGTCATGCCGATGGGCGAGATGGGCGAGGAGATGCGGCTCGACCAGTACTGGCCGCTGAAGGACCTGCGCGCGCGCCTGGCCGAGCGCTACACGCTGACCGACCTCGCCGAGCGCACCGGCGGCCCGGCACGCTATGTCCGGCTCGAGGAGACGGGCCAGAAGATCGGCTTCATCACCCCGCTCACGCACAATTTCTGCGAAAGCTGCAATCGGGTGCGGGTGACCTGCACTGGAGAGCTCTACATGTGCCTCGGCCAGGAGGACATGGCCGACCTGCGCGCGCCGCTGCGCGCGAGCGCCGACGACTCGGGCCTCGAGGACGCCATCCGCGCCGCCATCGCCCGAAAGCCCAAGGGTCACGATTTCGACTATTCCCGCCAGAAGGTCGC
>SLPP01000369.1 GCA_007131945.1 Paracoccaceae bacterium
CATGCGCCGGACCGCCCTGCCAGTCGGTGACGACGCCGCCCGCGGCCTCGATCACCGCGATCGGGGCGGCGACGTCGTAGGCCTGCAGCCCGGCCTCGATCACCAGGTCGATCTGCCCGGCGGCGACCAGCGCATAGGCATAGCAATCGATCCCGTAGCGCACCAGTCGCACCCGGTCGCGCACCCGCTCGAAGGCGGCGCGTTCGGCGCGCGTGCCGATCTCGGGGAAGGTCGTGAAGAGCACCGCCTCGGCCAGCGGTCGCGGCGGCCGCGTGGCGAGCCGCGCCCGGCCGCGCGGGCCGGTCGTTGCCGCCTCGCCCAGCCCGCCCCAGAAGCGCTCGCCGATATAGGGCTGGTCGATCAGGCCGAGCACCGGCCCGCCGTCATCGGCAAGCGCGATCAGCACGCCCCAGGTCGGCGTGCCGGAAAGATAGGCGCGGGTGCCGTCGATCGGATCGACGATCCAGGTCAGGCCGCTGGTGCCGCAGGCATGGCCAAGCTCCTCGCCCAGCATCGCATCCTCGGGGCGCAGCCGGTCCAGAGTCGACCGGATCGCGGCTTCTGCCGCGCGGTCGGCCTCGGTCACCGGGTCGAAACGGGAAGCATTCTTGCTGCTCACGTCCAGCACCGGGCTGCGGAAATGCTGCAGCGTGGCGGGACGTGCGACATCGGCCAAGGCATGCGCCGTTCGCCAGAGTTCGGCGATCAACGCGCCGGGATAGGTTCGGCCGGTCATGCGAGCCCTCGTTCCGAGCGGCCCGCAGGCACGCCGCGGCAGGCTTCTAGCCCGCGCGGCCCGCCGCGATCAAGGGGCATGCGCCCCGGTCGCGACGGCGGGTGTCAGGCCGCGTCCGACAGGACCCTCGCCAGTTCGAACAGCCGACGGCGCTGCGTCTCGGGGATGGTGTAGTAGGTCCGCACCAGCTCCAGCGCCTCCTTGTTCGACAGGATGTCGGAATCGACCTCGGCCGTCGCGCCCTCGCCCGCAGCCAGGCCCTCGAAGAAGAAGCTGACCGGCACGTTCAGCGTGTGGGCGATGTCCCACAGCCTCGACGCGCTGACCCGGTTCATCCCGGTCTCGTATTTCTGGATCTGCTGGAACTTGATGCCCACCGCATCGGCGAGTTGCTGCTGGGTCATCCCGACCATCCAGCGACAGTGACGGATCCGCTTGCCGACATGCTCATCAACATGGTGTTTCACGCTAGTCTCCTCGTTATTCATGACTGGTCCTTCAGCAAGGCTTCCGGCTGAGTGCGGATCGCCTCGACTCGCCTAGCAAGCAAGTTTCGTGCCAACTTGGAGATGCGGCCGAAAATTCCGCGAATCGCGCAATTCACCGCCGAGGATCGCCGGTTCGAGTCGCCCCGCCTCCCGCCCGCGCCGGGGTTAACCATAAAACCGGGGCGTGCGTTGCGTGTCGCGAAAACAATCAGTGCGTGTTTTCGCAAAATGCAAGGCAAATTACGATCAACCTGCGCGTGTGTTCGCGAATTGCAATTCGCGGGGCGCGAATCCGCCGGCAGGTTTACGTTACGTCACCCTCGCGGCATGCTGGCACCCATCGCCGATCCGGGCGAAGAGTGCTCCGAACCAACCCCGGAGAGCCCGCATGCGCGCCTTCGTCCTGTCCTCGACCGACACGCCGCCCGCCCTGACCGACCTGCCGCTGCCCGAACCCGCCGCCGGCGAGGTCCGGCTCAGGATCCGCGCCTGCGGGCTCAACTTCGCAGATCTCCTGATGGCGCGCGGGCAGTACCAGGAACGCCCCGCCCTGCCCTTCACCATGGGCATGGAGGTCGCCGGCACGATCGAGGCGCTCGGTCCCGGCGTGCATGGCCTCGTCCCCGGCCAGCGGGTAGCGGCCTTCGCCGGGCAGGGCGGGCTTGCCGAATACGGCTGCTTTCCCGCCGGCCGCTGCCTGCCGATCCCCGACGCGATGCCCTTCGAGGCGGCGGCCGGCTTCGTCGTTGCCTACGGCACCTCGCATGTCGCGCTCGCCCATCGCGCGCGACTGCAGGCGGGCGAGACGCTGCTCGTGCTGGGCGCGGCGGGCGGCGTCGGGCTGACGGCGGTCGAGATCGGCAGGCTGATGGGCGCGCGGGTCATCGCCGTCGCCCGCGGCGCCGGCAAGCTGGACGTCGCGCGCGAGGCCGGCGCCGATGTGCTGATCGACAGCGAGGGGGCCGACCTGCGCGCGGCCTTCAAGGATCTGGGCGGAATCGACGTCGTCTACGACGCGGTGGGCGAGCCCGCCGCCTCGGCGGCGCTGCGCGCGCTCAACCCCGAGGGGCGCTTTCTGGTGATCGGATTCGCCGGGGGCGAGGTGCCGAAGTTTCCCGGCAACATCCTGCTGGTGAAGAATCTCGACGTGATCGGTTTCTACTGGGGCGGCTACATGGCCTTCCGCCCCGAGGTGATCCGCTCCTCGCTCAGCCGGCTGCTGGGCTGGTACGGTGAGGGCCGTCTCGCCCCGCATGTCAGCCACAGCCTGCCGCTCGAACGCGCGGCCGAGGGTCTGGAGCTTCTGCGCAGCCGCCGCTCGACGGGCAAGGTCGTGATCACCATGCCCGGCTGAGGGGCTCAGACCGCGGCCAGCGCCGGGCGCGCGGCATCGGCCTCGACAGGCGCCCAGGCCCTGCGGAAAAGCCCGGCCAGGGCGGCGACGCCGGGCCCCTCCGCGCCGGGGCGGATGTAGAGGTTGATCAGGTGCCGGCTCAGCTCGGGCAGCGCGCCGCCATGCGCGATGCGCTCGACGAAGGCGGGCTCGGTGCCCTCGAGCAGCGCGTAGACCGCCATGTCGCAGCTGACCGCCGCCTCCAGCGTGCGGTCGGAATCGGCCTCGACCGCCGCTTCCCAGGCGATGCCGGCGCGGTCGAGCGCGGCCAGCACACCGGGACGGAAGGCGCAGTTGCGCCCCAGCGCCAGGCGCAGCGGCCGCTGCCGCCAGGCCTGCCCGCCCGCCGCACCGAACCACACCAGCGGCAGCTCGGTCAGCGTCTCGCCGCCCGGGTCGCAATGGTCCTCGGTCGTCAGGATCAGGTCGCAGGCGCCGCGCGCCAGCGCCGCCTTCGCGTCGCGCGTGTAGACCGCCTGCAGCTGCACCTTCATCCGCGGAAAGGCCGCCTTGAAGCGCTGCAGCACCTTCGGCACATGCGGATGGACGATGTCGAAAGGCACGCAGAGCACGATCTCGCCCTCGAACTCGGTCCCGGTCAGCCGCGTCACCGCCTCGTCGTTGAGCGCCAGCATGCGTCGCGCATAGCCCAGCATCTGGTCACCCGCATCGGTCAGCTGCACGCCGCGGCCGGAGCGATCGAGAAGCGCAAGACCCAGCGCCTCCTCGAGCCGCTTGAGCTGCATCGAGACCGCCGATTGCGTCAGGTTCAGCACCTGCGCCGCGCGCGTCACCCCGCCATAGTCGGCGACGGTGAGGAGCGCGCGCAGCGCGGTCAGGTCGAGATTGCGCCTCATATCAAGCCCCTTGATGACAGGCATGACATCAATTCGTTTTACTTATGCCACAGGTCACCCCAGGATATCAAGCATGATGATGGCAGGCCCGCCATCCATCGCCGATAACGATCCTGCCGAAAGGTGCTCGCATGGCTCACTGGACCGAGATCCTCCCCTCCGGCCGTCCGTTCTGGACGGCGCTCCTCGCCCGACTGCGCAAAGCCGGCGCGCTCGCCCGGCAGCGGCGCCGGCTGGCCGAACTCGATGACGCGATGTTGCACGATATCGGTCTGACGCGCGACCAGGCCCTGCACGAGGCGCGCCGCCCGCGCTGGGACGCCCCGGACCACTGGCGGTTCTGAACCGGGGACGCGCAACTGCCCCCGGGATGCACGGAACCACACGGTGCAGAAACTTGGCGCAAATTTGACCCTTCGGCCGGTGCCCCGCGCGCCGGTTTCGCTTGAAACATCCGCGTGAAGTCACGATATTGGCTCCAATCGCGGAGCCCCAAGCACCGCGGCTTGCCATATCGAACGGAGGACTTCATGGCCGAATATCAGTCGATGCGCGCAGGCACTGCCGGTGCTCTGGGCGCAGCCATCGATGCCGGGCTGCGCGCCCATATGAACAAGGTCTACGGCACCATGTCGATCGGCATGGTGATCACCGCGCTCGCCGCGTGGGCGATCTCTGGCCTGGCGACGACGACGGACCCGTCCGTCGCCGCCGCTCAACTGCCCAACGGCACCTACCTGACCGGCCTCGGCACGGCGATCTACGCCTCGCCGCTGCGCTGGGTCATCATCTTCGCGCCGCTCGCCTTCATCTTCTTCGGCTGGGGGCAGCTGATGCGCCGCGCCTCGGCCGCGGGGGTGCAGCTGGGCTTCTTCATCTTCGCCAGCGCCATCGGCCTGTCGCTGAGCTCGATCTTCATCGTCTTCACCAGCCACTCGATCGTTCAGACCTTCCTGGTGACCGCGATCGCCTTCGGCGGGCTCAGCCTCTACGGCTACACCACGAAGCGCGACCTCTCGGGGATGGGAACCTTTCTGCTGATGGGCGTGATCGGCGTCATCATCGCGCTGGTCATCAACCTCTTCTTGCAATCGCCGGCGATGATGTTCGCGATCTCGGTGATCGGCGTGCTGGTCTTCGCGGGGCTGACCGCCTTCCACACCCAGATGATCAAGACCGAGTACGTCGCCCATGCCGCGCAGGGCAACCAGGAATGGCTGGACAAGGCGGCCTATGACGGTGCGCTGGCGCTCTACATCAGCTTCCTGAACATGTTCCAGTTCCTGCTGATGTTCCTCGGCCAGCAGGAATAGGGCCCGAACTTCATGAACCGAAGGGCGGGGGGGCGACCCCCGCCCTTTTCGTTTGCGGTCCGCTGTCGCAGGGGACGACCCGCCGCCCGTCCCGGAAGGCGCGGAACGGGCCGGTGTCCAAGCTTGGACAATTCTTCAATCCATTGATCTGACGAGAAATCTCTCTCGACGTTAACCGGATGGAAAGATCCGGGCGAAGCGCCGGTGCCGGCGCGTGGGCGGGGGGCGTGGCGGCGAGCGCGCGCCTCGCTGATCGTCCGAAGGCTGTCCTCGCGTTCCCGCTTCGGTAGCCGAGGCATCCGCAACCGGAGCCAGCTCGGATCGCACCCGGAAAGGGCGGCGGAAGCTCGGGGGCGCCTCGCCCGATGACGGGCCGGGCGCGGCACGCCGTCCGGTAGCGGATGGTGAGATTCCGGCGGGCCGGAAGGCGGCCGATCCCGCTCCGACCGAGGGGGCGTCGGGGCAAGGAAAAGCCTGCCGACCTCTCGGCCGGCAGGCTGATCAGCTGTCACCGTGGAGCGCGGAGGATCGGGATCCGAAGGGAACCCGGTCGTCCGGCCGCGCCGATCAGTGCGCGTGCTGGCGATCCCACTCCTCGCGCTTGGGCAGGGTCTCGAACGTGTGCTCCGGCGGCGGGGTCGAGACGGTCCATTCCAGCGTGTCGGCGTGCTCGTTCCAGTAGTTGTTCGCCGTCACCCGCCGGCCGTAGAGCAGCGTCCAGGCGATCACCCCGATGAAGAACACGAAGGAGGCGAAGGCGATGAAGGCGCCGATCGAGCTGATCCAGTTCCAGTAGGCAAACGCCTCGGGATAGTCGATGTAGCGCCGCGGCATGCCCTGACGGCCGAGGAAGTGCTGCGGGAAGAAGGTCAGGTTGGAGCCGATGAACATGGTCCAGAAATGCACCTTGCCGGCCCATTCCGGATACTGCCGGCCCGACATCTTGCCCAGCCAGTAGTAGATCCCGGCAAAGAGCGCGAAGACCGCGCCGAGCGACATCACGTAGTGGAAATGGGCCACGACATAGTAGGTGTCGTGATAGATCCGGTCGACCGGCGCCTGCGCCAGGACAATGCCGGTGACGCCGCCGACGGTAAACAGGAAGAGGAAGCCGAAGGCCCAGAGCATCGGCGTCTCGAAGGTGACCGAGCCGCGCCACATGGTCGCGATCCAGCTGAAGATCTTGATCCCCGTCGGCACCGCGATCGTCATCGTCGCCAGCATGAAATAGGTCTGCTGCGTCAGCGACATGCCGGCGGTGTACATGTGGTGCGCCCAGACCACGAAGCCCAGCACCGCGATCGCGATCATCGCCCAGACCATCGGCAGGTAGCCGAAGATCGGCTTGCGGGCGAAGGTGGCGATCACGTGGCTGATGATGCCGAAGCCCGGCACGATGATGATGTAGACTTCAGGGTGACCGAAGAACCACAGGATGTGCTGGTAGAGGACCGGGTCGCCGCCACCCGACGGGTCGAAGAAGGTCGTCCCGAAGTTGCGGTCGGTGAGCAGCATGGTGATGGCGCCGGCGAGCACCGGCAGGGCGAGGAGGATCATCCAGGCGGTGATGAAGACCGACCAGGCGAAGAGCGGCACCTTGAACAGCGTCATGCCCGGCGCGCGCATGTTGAGGAAGGTGGTGATGATGTTGATCGCGCCCAGGATCGACGAGGCGCCCGAGACATGGACCGCGAAGATCGCGAAATCCATGGCGAATCCGGCCTCGTAGGTCGTGCTCAGCGGCGGGTAGAGCACCCAGCCCACGCCCGCCCCGGTGCCGAGGTCACCACCCCCGCCCGGCGCGAAGAGCGAGCAGACCGCCAGCGTCGAGCCGGCGACATAGAGCCAGTAGGAGAGGTTGTTGAGCCGCGGAAAGGCCATGTCCGGCGCGCCGATCTGCAGCGGCATGAAGTAGTTGCCGAAGCCGCCGAACAGCGCCGGGATGACCACGAAGAACATCATCAGGATGCCGTGGGCGGTGACCAGCACGTTCCACAGATGGCCGTTCGGCGCCTCGCAGTCGGTCCCGCCCGAGAAGAAACGCGCCCCTTCCGCGCACATGTACTGCACGCCGGGATCCATCAGCTCCATCCGCATGTAGACGGTGAAGGCGACGGCGATGAACCCGACCACCCCGGAGGTGACCAGGTAGAGGATGCCGATGTCCTTGTGGTTGGTGGACATGAACCAGCGGGTGAAGAATCCCCGCGTGTCCTCGTGTCCCTGCGCGGCTGCGTTGGCCATGCGTTGCTCCCGTTCCCTTGCGCGTCTCATCGCTGCGCCTTGTCCTCGGCGCATGCTTGCGTTTCCGGTTTTAGTGCGGCTTGCGCGCGGCGGCAACGGCGGACTTTGCCGCAGGGTGCGAAAAGGCGGCGCTCCCCGCCCCGGATCTGCGTCAATCCGCCGCAGACGCGGCGTCATCCTCGCGCCGGCAGCGCGGCGCGCGGCGCATGATCGGCGCATTCCGTCGGCGCAGAGCGCGCGTGTCGCGGACATGCCGCAGGCGCCCGCGCGCGATTCCCTCGCTTTCGTCCCTTGCTTTCGTGGTGCTGCGCGGACGCTCCGCGCGCGGGGGGTTCAGCGCCGTCGATGCCGTGGCGCGCGCGGCCGGATCGTTCAGGCCGGGCAGGCGGCCAGCCGGTCGGGGAAGACGCGCGGGAAGGTCGCCATCAGCGCCGCGTCGAGGTCCCCCATCGTCACCGGCAGGCCGAGATCGACGAGCGAGGTCACCCCGTGGTCGCGGATGCCGCAGGGCACGATGCCGTCGAAATGGCTCAGATCCGGCTCGACATTGATCGCCAGCCCGTGGAAGCTGACCCAGCGGCGAAGCTTGATGCCGATGGCGGCGATCTTGTCCTCGCGCGCAGTGCCGTCGGGCAAGGGCGGCTTTTCGGGCCGAGTGACCCAGACGCCGACCCGGCCCGGCCGTCGCTCGCCGCGGATGTTGAACTCGGCGAGCGTGGCGATCACCCAGTCCTCGAGCGCGCAGACGAAGCGGCGCACGTCGCGGCCGCGGGCGTTCAGGTCCAGCATCACGTAGACCACGCGCTGGCCGGGGCCGTGATAGGTGTACTGCCCGCCGCGGCCGGCGACATGGACCGGAAAGCGCCCGGGCGCGGTCAGGTCCTCGGCCCGGGCGGAGGTGCCGGCGGTGTAGAGCGGCGGATGCTCGAGCAGCCAGATCGCCTCGGGCGCCGTGCCGGCGGCGATGGCGGCAACGCGGTCCTCCATCGCCCACAGCGTCGCCGCGTAGTCCGCCAGTCCCGGAAGACGTTGCCATTCCATTCCGGCACCCATCGGTTGCGCCCGTGCCGTCGGCGGCGCAGCCTAGCCCAGGGCGCGCCGGCGTCAATCCGCCGACGGGACGCGGCGCTTGGTGAATCCGGCCCGGCGTGGTAGATTTGACGCATTCGTTATCCGGGGGGATGTTGACATGAAACTCAATTTCGCGGTGGCCGCTACCCTGGCGGCGTCACTGATCGTCGCGCATGCCGATCGCGCCGAGGCCGATGCCTTCGTCGGGGGACTGATCGGCGGCTTCATCGGCAGCGCGGTCGGATCGAACATCCGCACCCAGCCGCGCCAGCGCACCACGGCCCAGCCGACGCGGCGCGCCACCACCGCCGACAGTTTCCAGCGCCAGCAGAATCGCGAGGTGCAGACGGCGCTCAACCATTTCGGCTTCAATGTCGGGACCGCGGATGGCGTCATCGGGCCGCGCAGCCGGGCCGGCATCGCGCAATGCCAGGCCTATCTGGGCTTTCCGCCGACCGGGGAGCTGACGGCCTTCGAGCGCAACATCCTGATCACCGCCTGGCAGCGCGCGACGATGGGCGGGCCGCAGGTCGCGCGTGTGGTGGCCAACCACCGCGACGGGATGCGCGGCCTGCTCGCGGTCGTGCGCGACGAGTTCGCCGGCGGGCGCACGGCGCAGTCGGGGCTGGGTGCCTACGGGCTGCCGCCGATCGTCGCCGATGCGGTGGACGAGATCGCCGCCAGCGCCGACCCGACGGCCGAGCAGCTGGTGCAGCGGTCGGGCTTCATCCAGCTCGCCGATCTCAACGGCGACGGGCGCACGGATTTCATCCTCGACACCTCGGTCACCGGCTCGGCCTTCTGGTGCAATGCCCAGTCGTGTTCGGTGATGGTCTTCGTCTCGACTCCGGACGGCTATGTGCGCAACGACTTCCAGGCGTTCAACGTCACGCCGGCGATGTTCTCCTGCACCCGCGGCACCTGCACGCTGGAGCGGGAGGAAACCACGGCCGTTGCCGCCGCCGCCCCGGCCGCGCCGCAGGCGGGCGTGGCGCCGCCCGTCGCCAGCGCGCAGCCGATGGTGCAGAGCCCCGAAGCCGACGCGCCCGCCGCGCCCGCCATGCCCAGCTTCTTCGGCCAGGGTCCGGCGACGCAGGTCTCGCTCGCCTCGCATTGCAACCGCGTGGCGCTGGTGACCAACGCGAATGGCGGCTTCACCACGGCCGAAAGGATCGAGGATCCGGTCTTCGCGATGAACGAGCAGTTCTGCCTCGCGCGGACCTTCGCCATCGCCGATGGCGAGGCGATCATCGCCCAGATCCCCGGCGCGACGCCGCAATCGGTCGCGGCCCAGTGCGAGACGCTCGCGCCGCTGCTGCAGCAGCACATCGCCGCGCTCTCGCTCGAGCCGCGCGAGGACGTGGTGCGCCGCGTCGCGGGTTTCGTGCTCGAATCCGGCCTCGGCCCGGACGACCTGGGCGCGACCGCGCGGGTCTGCCTGTCGAGCGGCTACCAGACCGACAACCTGCCGGTCGCGATGGGTTCGGCGCTGCTTCTGGTCGCGCTCGGCGAGGACGGCTATGGCGAACTGCCCGGTCACCATCTGCTGCAGGGCATCGGCGCCGCACAGCGCGACACGCTGGCCGTCGACTGGCTGCGCACGAGCGTGCCGGCGAACCCGGCCGCCGCGTCGCAGGCCAGCTTCGCGCCGGGGCCGGGCAGCCGCAACGTGCTGATCCATGCCGCGCTCGATCTGATCACCGGCGACGCGTCGCCGGCGGCGGCGACGCCGCTGCCCGTGTTCAGCCTGCAGCCGAAGTCGGACTGAGCCGGCGCCGAACGGCTGGCGTCACCCCCTCTCGCGAGGGGGTGAACGGTCATTATCGCCGTCATCCGGGCGCCCGTCATCCGGGCGCTTTTCGTCGAACAGACCCAGCGCGAGGCCGGCGATCAGCACGACCGCGCCCGCCGCCAGCGCCTGCGGTCGCAGGACGATGCCGAGGAGCGCCGAACTCGCCGCCGAACCCACGACCGAGGAATAACGCGCCCGACGCTCCGCCATGCGGCGCCGTTCGGCGCGGTTGAGGGCGGCGACGATGGCGAGCACGACGAGTGCGAGCGCGGCGAAGCCGGCGGCGACGACGCCCGCCGCCAGCACCGGATCGCCATGCCGCGCCGCCCAGAAGACGAGCGCCCCGACGGCACAGGCATAGGCGGTCAGCGCGAAGAGCGTGGCGAGCGCGTAGAGACCGGCGGCGCGCGTCTTCGCCTTGCGGAAGCGCTCGATATCCTCGGCCGCGAGCGCGCGCAGCGCCTCGATCACCGGAAGCATGGGCGTCAGCGCCGCAGGACCAGCCCGAGGACCAGCCCCGCGAGCGCGGCGAGACCCAGCATCTGCAGCGGCTGATCGTGCATCTTGCGCCGCACCCCCGCCTCCAGCGTCGCCAGCTGGCGCTGCAGGTCCTCGACCGCCTGCATCTCGGCACCGCGCAGCCGGTCGCTGCCATAGTCCCGGATCGCGGCGCCGAGCGCCGCCAGTTCCTCGCGCACCCGGGCGATCTGCGCCTCGATCTCCTCCCGCCCGGCGGCCTCGCTTTCCTCGGTTCCGGGCTTCTGCGACTTGCTGGCCATGTGACCTCCTCTCGTGCGTGCTGGCCCGACCATATCAGCATTCGCGCGGGCTTGCATGCCCCTGGCTCAGAGCCAGCGATGGATCGGCAGATGACCGATGACGAAGGACAACGTGCGGCGCGTGGCGCCGGTTCCCGGCTCGAGCTTCTGCAACTCGCTGCCGTCGCGCTGCCAGGCGACGAAGCGGCCCTCGAGCGTCAGCCGGTAGGCCTGGTCGGGGGCGCGGCACCAATCGAATTCCGCCTGCAGCGCGGCGAGCAGCTGCGGATCGTCGAAGACGATCCCCATCTCGGTGTTGAGAAAGGCCGAGCGGAGATCGAAATTGAACGAGCCGACGAAGCCCAGCACCTCGTCAACGATGAAGGCCTTGCCGTGCAGCATCGGCCGCGGCGGCCGGCGGGCGCGAACCTCGTAGAGCCGCACGCCCGCCGCCAGCAGGCGCTTGCGGTACCAGCGATAGGCGCCGTGGACGGTGACATGGTCGGCGACGGCCAGCGTGTTGGTGACGACCGAGACCTGCACCCCCGCTGCCGCGGCATCGACGAGCGACCGCATCCCGTCGGTGCCGGGCACGAAATAGGGGGTCATGATCTGCAGGCTCTGCTTCGCCCCGTTCAGCATCGGCTGCAGCGCCGCCGGCAGCCAGCCGCGCCGGCCGGTGCCCAGCGCCTTTTCCGGCGGGTCGGCGATCAGGCGCAGCGTGTCGCTCCAGCGCATCGCGTCGAGCATCAGCGACGCGCAGTCCCCCGGCGCGGCCAGGGCCCGCCAGTCGCGCGCCGGGGCCGAGCGGCCATGCTGCGCCAGCCGCGCGCGAAACCCGGTCAGGTCCGAGCGGCGTTTCTTCCACAGCGCGGCAATGGGCAGGGCGAGGCCGTCGTTCCAGTAGCTGTCGAAGACGCGTTCGGCGTCCCGCAGGATCGGCCCGGCGAGCACCATGTCGAGGTCGCGCACGTTGCGCCGCCGGCCGGTGGCGGCGTCGAAATAGACATCGCCGACATTGCGCCCGCCGATCAGCGTCACGCGCCCGTCGACCGTCCAGACCTTGGCATGCATCCGGCGGTTGTAGCGCACGAGGTTGAGCACAAGCTCGATGCCGCGCCGGATCGACCCCTCGCGGGTGCGGATCGGATTGAAGAGCCGCACCTCGATCCGCGGATGGCTGTTGAGCGCCAGATAGGTCGGATCGCGGCCCAGCACGTTCACGTCGTCAAGGAGCAGTCGCACCCGCACCCCGCGATCGGCCGCCTCGAGCAGGGCCTGGGCCATGAGCGTGCCGGTCAGGTCGTCGCGCCAGATGTAGTACATCGCGTCGATGCTGCGCCGCGCGAGCGCCGCGCTCTGCATCCGCTGGGCGAAGGCGGTGCGGTTGTCGATGACCAGCGCCGCGCCGCTGAGGCCGGGATGGGCCGCCTCGAGCGGCGCGATGGTGAGGTCGAGCGGCGCGTCGTCGCCACGCGGGATCGATTGCGACTGCGGGCCGCGGGCACGTCGGGCGAAGCGGCCATAGGACCAGAGCGCGATGAGCGAGGCCAGCGCCAGCATCGCGGCGATGGCGGCGATCCAGACCAGCCAGAATATCATCCGGGCAACCTGAGCCGGGCCTTGATCGGCAGATGGTCCGACGCCTGCCGCGCCAGCGGCGTGTCATGCGTCGCGAGATCCAGAAGCTCGGCACGGTGGCAGCCGATGATCCGGTCGAGCGGCAGCACCGGCAGGCGCGCGGGAAAGCTCGCCGCCGTCGCCGCCGAGCGCTTGACCGCGCGCAGCTGCTTGCGCAGCGGCATCAGCGAGCAGCGCGCGCCCAGCCGCCATTCGTTGAGATCGCCCATCACCAGCGTCGGGCGGTCCTCGGCGGCCTCGATCTCCTGCGCCAGCCGCCGGGCCTGGATCAGGCGCGACTGGTGCAGGAGGCCCAGATGCGCGGCGATGACGCGCAGCGGCCGGCCGGCAACACGCAGGTCGCAGACGATCGCCCCGCGCGGCTCGAGCCCCGGCAGCGTGATCGGGCGCACGTCCTCGATCTCGGCGCCACGGAACAGAAGCAGGTTGCCGTGCCAGCCATGCGCCGCGGCGCCCAGCCGCGCGGGCAGCGGAGCCGGCTCGAGCCCTGTCGTCTCCTTGAGCTGGGCGAGGTCGATCACCCCCTTGCGCTCGCCGAAGCGACGGTCGACCTCCTGCAATGCGACGAGGTCGGCGCCGATCTCGCGGATCACCTCGATCGTGCGCCGCGTGTCGCGCCGCATGTCGGCGCCGACGCCCTTGTGGACGTTGTAGGAGCCGACGATCAGCTCGCTGTCCCCCGTATCGAGTCGCTGGCTTTCGCTTGCTTGCGCGGTCATGCCCTCAATATGAGGTCCGCCCGGCCCGCGTGCAATCGCGCATGCGCCCGGCGCGCGCCGATCGCGGGTTCAGCTTTCCTGCCGCAGGATCTCGGTGATCAGCACGTCGTGAAGGTCGGGGCCGATCTCGGCCCGGGCGGCATCGCGCAGCGCGCGGCGCAGGGCGAGGAGCGCCTCGCCGCTGGTGAAGACCCCCTCGAACCCGCCGAGGTTGGAATGGTCGAACAACGCCTGCAGGAAGATCGAGCGCAGCCGCGGCTCGTGCTTGGCGAGCGACACGCGGTGGCCGGGCGCCAGCTCCAGCGCAAGGCTCATCACCACCATCGAGCGCACCCGCCCGTCCTCGAGCACCGGCACGACGAAATGGTTCGGCATGCGCAGGGTTTCCAGCTCGGTCGGCGCCGGGGCGAAGGCCGGCGCCGCGGCCTGCGTCTCGACCGGCTCGGGCGGCGGGCGCAGCATCCAGCCGGCGCCGGCGCCAGCCGCCAGGCCGGCCAGTCCCAGGATCAGCGGCAGGAGGAGCTTCTTCATGGCGCCCTCAGAACGGCAGGATGATGTCGGCGATCTGCTGGCCGTAGCGCGGCTGCTGCATGTCCGAGATCTGCCCGCGTCCGCCGTAGGAGATGCGCGCGCCGGCGATCCGGTCATAGGCGATCTCGTTGCGCCGCGAGATGTCCTCGGGGCGAATATAGCCGGTCACGATCAGCTCGCGCAGTTCGTTGTTGACCCGCACCTCCTGGCTGCCCTCGATGCGCAGCACGCCGTTGGGCAGCCGTTCGACGATGGTGGTGGCGACGCGCAGGGTCAGGCGTTCGTTGCGGCTGACCGAGCCCGAGCCCTGGAAGCTCGACGCGCTGTCGACGCCCACCGCCTGGGCCATGCTGGCACCCGCCGGCAAATGCCGGTCGATCTGCTGCGGCAGGCCGAAGAGCTGCGGCACGCCCATGCTCTGCGAGCCGGTGCGGCCGCGCTGCGAGGAATTCGAGATCTCGGCCCGGTCGTCGATCTCGATCACCACGGTCAGGATGTCGCCCTGCCGGCTGGCCCGCCGGTCGCCGAGAAGCGAGCGCTGTCCGGCCGACCAGAGCGAGGCGTCGTCGGCGTTGCGCCGGACCTCGGTCCGCTCGGGCAGCGGCACGTTGTAGAGCGCGCGATGCTCCAGCCGCGGCTCCAGCGGCGTGAATTCGGGCGCGCGCCCGACCGTCGAGAGCTGCTGGCAGGCGCCGAGCAGGAGCGCGGCGACGAGCAGGAGGGCAGGCGTGAACTTTCCGGGCATCTCGGGCCTCTGCGATGGCTCTGGGCGCTGTGCGCGCCTCAGGGGGTGACGTGGACCTCGCCCGTCCCCGTCACCCAGCCGGTGACGGTGTTGCGCGAGGCGAGATTCATGATGCGGATCGCGTCGCCCTCGCCGCCGCGGCCGAGCGCGCGCCCCTCGGCGCGGATCTCGAGCCCGCCGCGCTGGAAGACGAGCGTGACGATCTGGTTGCGCTCGACAAGCGCCGGCGGGCCGAGCGCCGAGAGCGGGATCGGCCGGCCGGCATAGAGCGTCACCCGCGCCTCGAGCCCGACCACCTCGTCGGGGCGGGCGGCCCCGCCCGGCGGCGCGGCCCGGTCGGTCAGGGCGATGTCGTCGGGCCCGATCAGCGTGTTCGCCCTGAGCGTGCGCGTGGCCACGACCGATTCCGCCAGCGCCGCGCCGGGGCCGAACGCGAGGATCAGGACGAGGCCGGCGAGCGCGCGCATCAGCGGACCTGGGTCGTGGCCGACATCATCTGGTCGGCGGCGGTGATCACCTTGGCGTTCAGTTCGTAGCCGCGCTGCGCCTTGATCATCTCGGTCAGTTCGCGCACCGCATCGACCGAGCTTTCCTCGAGATAGCCCTGGCGCAGCGTGCCCAGCCCGTCCTCGCCGGGACTGGACACGAAGGCCGGGCCCGAGGCCTCGGTCTCGAGGTAGAGGTTCGAGCCCAGCGCCTCGAGCCCGCGTTCGTTGACGAAGCTCGCCAGCGTGATCTGGCCGAGCCGCTCGGGCTGCACCCGGTCGCCGAAATAGACATAGACCTCGCCCTGCGCATTGATCGAGATCGAGCGCGCATCGGCCGGGATGGTGATGCCCGGCGCCACCTCGAAGCCGTCCGAGGTCACGATCAGCCCGTCGCCGGTCTGTTTCAGCCCGCCGTCGCGGGTATAGGCCGCGCGCCCGTCGGGCAGCGTCACCTCGATCCAGCCGCGCCCCTCGATGGCGAGGTCGAGCTGACCGCCGGTGGCGACCACCGCGCCCTGCTCGACCTGCATCGAGACCGCGGCCGGGCGGGCGCCGAGACCGAGCTGCACGCCGGTCGGCACGATCGTGCCATCGGCCGAGGAGATCGTGCCGGCGCGGGTATGCTGCTGGTAGTGCAGATCGGCGAATTCGGCCCGGCGGGCGTTGTAGCCCGTGGTCGACATGTTGGCGAGGTTGTTGGCGACGGTGTCGACGCGCATCTGCTGCGCGCTCATGCCGGTGGCGGCGATGTGAAGGGCACGCATCGGGGTCTCCTTATCTGCCGAGCGTCTGGACGACGTTGCGGATGCGTTCATCCTCGCGGTCGAGGAAGGACTGGCCGAGTTCGTAGGCGCGCTGAACCGCGATCAGGCGGGCCATCTCGGTGATCGGGTTGACGTTGCTTTCCTCGAGAAAGCCCTGGTGCACGACCGCCTCCTCGGCCGGCAGAAGCTCGCCCTGGGGCTCGAGAAGGACACCGGCCGCGCGACGCAGTTCGGACGCGTCGACCGGCCGGACCAGCGCGATCTGCGCCAGCGGCGCGCCGTCGACCGAGAGCGTGCCGTCGCGGGCGATGCCGACGATGCCGGCCTCGACGGGGACGAAGATGCGCGCGCCGCCCGGATCGAGCACCGGATGGCCGTCCGGGGTGACCAGCTCGCCCTCGGGGCTGGTCTGGAAATGCCCGGCCCGGGTGAGGCGTTCGCCCTGCGGCGTCTCGACGAGAAAGAAGCCGTCGCCCTCGATCGCGAGGTCCAGCGTGCCGCCGGTCTGCGTCAGGGCGCCCTGCGTCAGGTAGGTCTGCCGCGCATTCGCCGCCGCCATCGACAGCGGCGCCTCGACACCGTCGAGTCGCCTGACGAATTCGGAGAACAGCACGCCCTCGCGCCGGAAGCCGGTGGTCGAGGCGTTGGCGATGTTGTTGGCCAGAAGGTGCAACTCCCGCAGGAGCCCGTTCTGGCGTGTCAGCGCGGTGTAGCCGGCATTGTCCATGCCTCAGCCTCCGATCACGAGCGGGATGATCTGGGCGCGGAAATACTCGACCAGCGCGCCCGACATGAAGCTCATCGAGACCCAGAAGACGACCAGCATCGACAGCACCTTGGGCACGAAGGTCAGCGTCATCTCCTGCACCGAGGTCAGCGCCTGGAAGAGCCCGACGGTGACGCCGGCCAGGAGCGCCGCGCCGAGCAGCGGGGCCGAGATCATCACCGCCAGCCACAACCCCTGGCGCATGATGTCGAAGAAGACGACGTCGCTCATCGCGGGCTCCGCTCGGTCATGCCTCAGACCGGCATGCGCAGGATTTCGAGATAGGCCTCGACCACCCGGTCGCGCACGGCGACGGTGGTCTCGACGGCGAGCTGTGCCTCGGAAAGCGCGGTGACCAGCGCGTGCGGGTCGGCGCCCGAGATCATCGTGTCGCGCGCCGCCGTCTCGGCGGCGCCGAGCGTCTGCGCGAAGGTCTCGGCAAAGCGGCCAGCGGCGCTCTGCGCGCCCGAGCCGCCGGCCGGGTCGGGGGCCGTCAGCGGCCGGGCCGCGCCGTAGGACCGGGCGGCGAGGGCGGCGTTGATGTCCATGATACTGCTCCTCGTTTCTTATTTCCGCAGCAGTCCGATCAGGCTTTGCGACATTTGCCGGGCCTGATCGAACATCCTGAGGTTCGCCTCGTAGCTGCGCTGCGCTTCGCGCGCATCCGCCAGTTCGACCATCAGATCGACATTCGAGCCGAGGTAATGGCCGCTCTCGTCGGCCAGGATATGGCCGGGATCGTAGATCTGTGGCAGGTCGCGACCATCGAGCGCGACCCGCCCCGCGACAACGCCCGAGCGGGCGCCGAATGCGTCCGCCGGCAGCGCGGCGGGCTCGAAGGGGACCTGCTTGCGCCGGTAGCCGGGCGTGTCGGCATTGGCGATGTTCTCCGAGACATGCCGCAGCCGGGTCGCCTGCGCCTGCATCCCCGAGGCCGAAAGCGCGAGCGTGTGTGAAAGCTGGCTCATCGTGGCCTCCGTCAGCGTTTGGCGATCACCGCGCGCAGGATGTCTCGCGCCGTCGAATAGACGCCGAGCGCCAGTTCGTGCTGTTGCCGCACCTCCGCGCCGCGCATCATCTCGTGCTCCAGCGAGACCGTGTTGCCGTTCGGCGCCGCCGTCACCGGCCGCGCCTCGGGCCGGATCAGCCCGTCACTGTTGCCGTCGCGCGTTCTTTCGAGGAATTCCGAAAAGGAAACGGCGTCGCGCGTCCGGTAGCCGGGCGTGTTGGCATTGGCGATGTTCTGGGAAATGGCCTGCTGCCGCGTGGCAGCATGCGCCGCAAACGACTGCGCCAGGCGCAGGATGTCCAGACTGATCGTCACCAGGGTTTCTCCCCTTGCTGGCCTACACGAAGCCTTAAGGGTGATTCCTTTAGAAAGCGTAATCGTTCGTGAGCCCCGCGAACGCCGTCAGGGAGAAGCCCGATGACCGTCTTCGACAGCCTCCTCGCCGATCTCGCCGAGCTGCAGCCGATCCGCCATTTCGGCCGCCTGCGCGAAACGCGCGGCCAGCGGCTCCTGGTCGCGGGCCTGGCCATGCGCGCGCGCCTGGGCGACCGGGTCCGCATCCGGACCGCCGGTGGGGCCGAGCTTTGCGGCGAGATCCTCGGCCTCGGTCGCGACAGCGCCGAGATCCTGCCCGAGGGCACGGTCGAGGGCGTCTCGATCGGCGACCGGGTCGAGCATCTCGGCCAGAGCCTCGTCGCGCCCGATGCCAGCTGGATCGGCCGCGTCATAGATCCCTATGGCGCGCCGCTCGATGGGCGGCCGCTGGCGCGGGGGCGCCATCCGCGCGCGCTGCGCGCCGCGCCGCCGGCGCCGGCGCGGCGCAAGCGGCTGGGCGGG
>SLPP01000206.1 GCA_007131945.1 Paracoccaceae bacterium
GCACCACCGCCGTGGCGGCGCGGGCCAGCCCGGCGCCGGCGACATCGCGCGCCCGCAGCGCCCTTCCGGCGTCGCCCAGGACGCCGCCGGGCAGCGCCATGTTGGCCAGCACCGCCAGATGGTATTCGCGAATCGCCAGCCGCCGCCCGAATCCCTGCCCGAGCGCCCCCGCCGTCAGCCGCCAGCGCAGCGCCGAGAGCACGATCTGCGCGCTCAGAAGCCCGGTCGCGAGAATGAGCCAGCCCGGCGTCGCGCCGGCCAGACGGGCGAGGATCGCGGCACCGTCGAAGCCGTGCCAGAGCCCCGCCAGCAGGAGCGCCGCCACCGCGATCCGCGCCGCCCCGGCCCAGCGGCGGCTCATGGCCCGGCCCCGGGACGCCGGTCGCCGATCCGGGCCTCTGCCGATCCGGGAGCGCCGGCGGAAGGCGGCGCGCCGCTGCTGACCGCGCGCAGGAAGGCGTCGCGGAACGCGTCCATCCGCCAGGCGGGCAGGTCGGCGTCGGGGATCATGCCGGCGCTCCAGCCCCAGTCGTCGAAGAGTGCGACCAGGTCGGGCGAGCCGATCAGGTGGATCGGCACGTCGAAGCCGTCGACGCCCGAGACGAAGCGCGCCGGCTCATGGTCGCCGAGCACGATCATCAGCGCGCCGCTTCCCGCGTGCAGCTCGGCATAGGCGCCGACGGTCTGCAGCGAATAGTCCACCGCGCGGCGGAACTTCTCGCGCACGCGGTCGGGATCGCGCCAGACGACCTCGGGCGGGTCGCCCAGACTTGCCCAACGGTTGAAGACGGTGCCGTCGCCGATCGCGTCCCAGTCGATCACCGGCGGCACCGGCAGCCAGGGCGCGTGCGAGGAGACGAGCACGATCTGCGCAAGAAGCGGCGGCCGGTCCGGCCGGTCGCGTTCGAGCCGGTCGAAGGCGGCAAAGGTGAACTGGTCGGGCATCGTCACCCAGTTGTAGCGCTCGCCGGCATAGCCCAGGTCGGGGGTGTTGTAGATCGCGTCGAAGCCGAAGAAGGCGCCCTCGGGCCAGTCGAAGACATGCGCCGGCATGATCGCCACCGTCCGCCGACCGGCCCTCTGCGCGTAGTGGAAAAGCGTTCGCCGCTGGCTGGCGAGCAGCGCCCGGTAGCGGCCCTGCGTATCGAGCCAGAGCCCCGAGGCGATGGTCCCGTGCGCGAGCCAGCTCTGCCCTCCGACCATCGGCGCGGTCAGCCAGCCCGAGCGCATCTCGAGCCCCTGCGCGGCGAGCCGCTCCCCGATCGCGCGCAGGGTGCCGGTATGGGTGTCGACATAGAGCGGGTTCTCGAAGCTCGACCGGCCGTAGCTCTCGACATAGGCGAGGACGATATCGGCATCCTGCAGCCGGTCGAAGAGCGGCGCGGCGCCGAGGAACGGGTCGCGCCCGGCGGCGGCGCGGAACTCGGCCAGGTCGGCGAGCGTTCCCCGCCATTGCTCCACGCGCTCGAGCCCGACGCGCGCGGTGAAGGCCGCGCCCGGCAGCGCCACCGGCGCCCGCCAGTGGCCGCGCGCCTGCGCGATCTCGCCCAGTGCCAGCGCCAGCGCCGGGACGGCGAGGACCGCCGCGGCGACGCGCCCCGCCGGCGGCGGCGCGACCGCGGCCCAGATGCCGGTCGCCCACCACAGCGCCGCGGCGAGCGCGAGGATCGCGAGGACGGCGCCGGCCACCGCCAGTACCGCCAGCCCGGTGCCCAGCGAGCCGCGGCCGAGTTCCCAGGCGGCGGGCAGCAGGTGCCAGTCGACCACCGCGTTGAAGCCGCGGTTGAAGGCGACGAAGGTGCCGTAATCCGCCGCCTTCAGCGCGGCGATCGCGACCAGCACGGCGACGAGGCCGGCGCGCAGC
This sequence comes from Paracoccaceae bacterium, assembly GCA_007131945.1. Taxonomy (GTDB): domain Bacteria; phylum Pseudomonadota; class Alphaproteobacteria; order Rhodobacterales; family Rhodobacteraceae; genus Pararhodobacter. Next base: position 1,865 of record SLPP01000206.1, read on the forward strand.
GCGGCGCTCGCCCGTCCCGCGGGCAGCGCGATCAGCGCGAGCAGCAGGAAGGGCAGTTCCAGCGGCAGGACGGCGAGCGCGCCCCAGGTCATCGCCGCGGGGTGATTCGGCTGGACGAGGACGAGATAGAGGATCGCCGCGGCGAGCGCGCGGCGCAGCCAGCGATCGGTCGCGCCGGACATCGCCGCTCAGTCCCGCGCCGCGCGCGCCAGCCACAGGATGTCGCGCGCGAAGGAGGCCAGAAGCAGCACGAGGACGGCGAGTGCCAGGCCGGGCGCCGGCGCCGGCGGCATGACCGGGCTGATCAGCGCGATCAGCGCGCCGATCTGGATCACGCAGACGGTCTTGCGCCACCAGGCCTCGGGCAGGGGCGCGGCGAGCGGCGGCCAGAGCCGGCCGGCGACGAGGAAGGCGGGCCGGAAGAGCCCCAGCGCCACGACCCAGGGCCCGGCGACGCCCGACTGCCAGACAAGGAGCGCGAGGACCAGCGCGAAGGCGGTGTCGACCTCGACATCGAAGCGGGCGCCGAATCGCGAGGCCAGTCCCGAGCGCCGCGCCGCCCAGCCGTCGAGCCCGTCGAGGGCGAGGATCACGAGCGCGAGCGCGGTCAGCGCCCAGCGCGTCGCCGCATCGCCGGGCATGGCGAAAACCGCCGCGGCGAGCACCGTGACGCCGGCCGCGCGCGAAAGCGTGATCGCGTTGGCGAGGCCGAAGCGGCGATGCGGATAGCCGGTCGCGAGCCCGCGCAGCATGACCAGCCCGCCGAGCCCGAGACCGGCGATGGCCGCCGCGCCGCCGAGGCCGGCGCCGGGCACGAGCAGCGCCGTACCGGCCCCGGCCGCCGCCATGGCCGCCACGAGCGCGCCCGCCGCGCGCCCCTGGAGCGACAGGCGCAGGGGCGGCACCGGCGTGCGGGCAAGGTCCGGGCGTGACGCGTCGAGATCGGCCATCGACACGAAACTAGCACAATTCGCGCCGCTTCAACCCCGTCGGCAGTTCCCGGCGCAAGAGTGGCGGGCGCATTCTGCGGCGCTAGCTGCTAGGATGGCACCCGACCGACATGCCCGAAGGAGCCCGCCATGCCCGCGACCCCGACCCGCTACACCGCGACCGCCCGGCTCCTGCACTGGATCGTGGCGCTGATGGTGCTCGCCACGATCCCGATCGGCACGGTGATGATCCAGGAGGGGCTGACGCGCAGCACGCAAGACACGCTCTTCATCCTGCACAAGAATGGCGGCGTGATCATCCTTCTCCTCGTGCTGGCGCGCATCGCCTGGCGCGCGGCGCATCCGCCGCCGCCGCTGCCGGCAAGCGTTCCGGCCTGGCAGCAGGCGATCTCGCGGCTGGTGCATGTCGGGCTTTACGCGATGCTGGTCTTCATGGCGGTCACCGGCTACACGCGCGTCGCCGCCGGCGGCTTCCCGATCGAGATGCTGGACGCGCTGGGCGTCCCGCGCCTCGCGCCCCGGTCCGACAGCCTTGCCGAAACGGCGAAGGCGCTGCATCACAATGGCAGGCTGGTCCTGGTGGCGCTGGTCCTGATGCATGTCGGCGCCGCGCTCTACCACGCGATCCTGCTGCGCGATGGCGTCTTCAGCCGCATGTGGCCCCCGGTCGGGAGATAGCCGCGCGGCGGCCGGGCTCCGGGACGATCGGCGGGAGCCCGCGCGCCGACTTGCAGCCGCGACCGATCGCGTTAACTGGCGACGGATGATGACCGCACGTTTCGCTCAGGCCGCCCCCGAGGGCATGGCGATGCCCGCGCGCAGGCATGGCGACGTGGTGCGGACCGGGCCGGGCCTTCTGCCCGCGGGAGCGGCGGTGACGCGCGCGCGCGCCCGGCTTCTCGCGCTGAGCGCGTCGCTGGCCGCGGCCCTGCTGCTGGCCTTCTGGCACGGGATCGACCATGCGGCCGTGCCCGCGTGGGTCCTTGTGCCGGCGTTCGGTCTCTTCGCGGTCAACGCGCTCTGGCTGGCGACCGGGGCGGCCTTCGCGCTGATCGGGCTGGCTTCGGCACCGAAGGCGCAGCGCGCGTCCGCCGTGCGACCCGGGCGCAGCGCGATCCTCTGGCTCGTCTGCGGCGAGCCGCCCGGCCCCGTCGCGGCGCGAGTCGCGGCGATGGCGCGCGCGCTGGATCGCGCCGGGCTCGCCGACGACTGCTCCATCTTCATCCTCTCCGACACCCGGTCCGCCGAGGCGCGTCGGGCCGAGGCACGGGCCTTCGCGCCGCTCCTCGCGGCCGGGCGCGTCCACTACCGCAACCGGCATCAGAACAGCGGGCGCAAGCCGGGCAACATCGCCGACTGGCTGCACCATCACGGCGCCGGCTACGAGACGATGCTGGTCATGGATGCCGACAGCGCGATGAGCGTCGCGCGGCTCGATCGGATGCGCCGGCTGATGGCGGTCGAACCGGGGCTGGGGCTGGTGCAGTCGGGCATCCGCCTGCGTCCGGGCACAAGCCGATTCGCCGCCCTGCAGCGGCTTTCGGCGCGGCTTTGCGGGCCGGCCTTCCTGCGCGGCTTCGCCTCGGTCACCGGCGACGCGGGCAATTACTGGGGCCACAACGCGCTGATCCGCGTCGCGGCCTTTGCCGGTGCCGCCGGCCTGCCTGACCTGCCAGGCCGGGCGCCCTGGGGCGGGCCGGTCCTCAGCCACGATTTCGTCGAGGCCGCGTGGCTCGTGCGCGCGGGCTGGGGCGTGCGCGTCCTGCCCGAGGCGCGCGGCAGCTTCGAGGCCGGCCCCGAGACACTCGACGCCTTCCACCGCCGGGACCGGCGGTGGTGCCAGGGCAACCTACAGCATCTGCGCCTGATCGGCGCGGCGGGCCTGCACCCGCTCAGCCGGCTGCACCTGATCGGCGGCGTGCAGAGCTACCTCGCGGCGCCGATCTGGCTGGCGCTGCTGCTGTTTTTCTCGACCGGCCTGCTGGTGCCCTCGACCGGCGCCGCATGGACGCTCCTTGCCATCGTCACGGTGCTTCTGCTCCCCAAGGCCGCGGCGCTGCATCACTGGCGCCGCCGGCTCGGCCGCGCCCGCCCCGGGGCGCGACGGCAGCTGCGGCGCGCGGTGCTGGCCGAGATTCTGCTGACCAGCCTCGTCGCGCCGCTCGTGATGCTGCGCCAGACGCTGGCGGTCGCCGAGGTCCTGGCGGGCCGGGACAGCGGCTGGCGTCCCGAGGGCGCGCCGCGCGCCCGGCCCGACGGCAGGCCGGAGATGGCCGCGGGCGCCTTTCTCCTCGCGCTGAGCCTGGCTTCGGGCGCGGGCGGGGCGGGCGCGCTCTTCCTGCTGCCTGTCGTCGGCCCGCTCCTCGCCGCGCCCTGGCTGATCCGCTGGCTCGACCGCGCGCCCGACCGGCACCGCGCC
>SLPP01000082.1 GCA_007131945.1 Paracoccaceae bacterium
CGCCTGCGCCGCTGGTGCGAGCACGAGGCCGGGCTCACGCTGGGCATCGGGCTGGGCATGGCCGAGCCCGGCACGCCCGAGGCCGACGCCTGGTTCCGGCTCGCCCATATGGGCCATGTCAACGCGCATATGGTGCTCGGCGCGCTCGCGGTGATGCAGGCGGGCATGGAGGCGCTGGGGATCGAGCACGGCCCCGGCGCGCTGGAGGCGGCCGCGCGCGCGCTGTCGGACCACACCCCGGCGCCCGCCGCCGTGCCCGACCGGCGACGGGTAGGCACTGATGGGTGACGGCGGCGGCGGGATCCGGCGGCTTGTGCCGGGGCGCCGTTGAAAACGCAAATCGCGGCGGTGCACAATTTTGTGCACTTTGGCAAGCCGTTGACCTGACGCCAGAAATCGGCACCGTTAACCGCAATGAAGCTTTTCCCGCAGCTCCGGCCGGGGGTTCCGCAGTGACCGCAGAGCAGACAGGGACCGGATTGCCGGGGCAGCGCGGATCGTCCCTCAGACGCAGATCCGCCACCTGTCGCTTCTTATGGTGCCCACTGCCGGCGGGTCGGCATAAAACACCGGATCAGCGTTTGCCGCAACCGAGCGTGTCCCGCCGTTGAACACAACCTGGGTGCTGTCGACCCGGGTTCTCGCTGAACTCCTCAGGTGCAGGTTGTTCGCATCGACGTCGAATTCGCCCGTGGACTTCATCTCGACCTTCATCCCGCCGAGCCGCAGCTTGTACGCGGCGGCGAGCTTGATCGTGTCCGCGCTCAACGTGAGCGTCGTGCCATCGGCCGAGATGTCGAGGACCGATTCGAGAACCGCGATCTTCGCCTCGAGCCGGGCGATCTTCTGACCCAGGCTCTGCTGCAACTGCTCGATCTTCCGATCCATCTGGTGAAGGAGGCGCTCGACGCTGGGATCGGGTCGCGGGCCGGCCGGCACGCCGACCGGCGCGGTATGCGGCGGCGTGAAGCTGCCCGCGGGCCGCATCGGGTCGGCCTTGGTCGGGGTGACGGTCTTGGATGCGGACGCGGTTTCGGTCTTGCCCCCGATTTCGTTGATCCTGATGGCCATCGCTCCCCCCTGCGTGACGTGCCGGATGACGTGAAAGGGTCGCCTCATCCGCCACTCCGGTCAAGCGCGTTGACGCCTGGGCACGGATTCGCCGTCTTCCGGCGGCGCCCGGGTGCCGAAACACGGCCGGAAACGGGTGTTCCGCCGGCCGGCGGAACGGCATTCTCCAGTCCTTTCATTTTGGTTAACGTGAGATCATTTTTCATTTTCTGTCATATGGTTGCCGGAATGTCCGCTGGCGGACGCGCTGCCTCTCGCCACGACCGGAGGCGCCGGGCGGCGGCGCACATGTCGGCACGATGTCGTGCCGCGTCCTCTTTTCCGGCCCCTCTTTTCCGGGGTGGAAAACGGCGCCATATACACCATCCTGTTCCCGGTGATCCGGGGCCGGGGCAGCATCGGGTATTCGGAGGACGAGCATGGGCGTCACGCAGACCATCTGGGCCGATCCGGTCGACTACCTGCGCGCGATGGCGCCGCGCGATCCGGTCATGTTCCTTTCGCCGGCGGCGCTGCAGGCGCAGGCGCAGCGGTTCCTGACCGGCTTTCCCGGCCTCGTCACCTATGCGGTGAAGGCCAATCCCGACGAGGCGGTGATCGTCAACCTCGCCGCGGCGGGGCTCGCCGGCTTCGACGTCGCCTCGCCCGAGGAGATCCGGCTGATCCGGCGCCTTGTGCCGGGCGCGGCGCTGCACTACAACAACCCGGTGCGCGCGCGCCACGAGATCGCCGTCGGCGTGGCCGAGGACGTGCGGTCCTGGTCGGTCGATTCGCTGAGCGAGCTCGACAAGCTCTTCGCCCAGGTGCCACGGGTGAACGGCCGCGGCGAACGGGTGGAGATCACCGCGCGCTTCAAGCTGCCCGTCGCCGGCGCGGTCTACGACTTCGGCGCCAAGTTCGGCGCGACCGAGGAACTGGCGACCGAAATCCTGCGCCGGATCGCCGCGGCCGGCTACGTGCCGTCGCTGACCTTCCATCCCGGCACGCAATGCACCGACCCGGCGGCCTGGGAAGCCTACATCCACGCCGCGCGCCGGATCGCCGACGGCGCCGGCGTGACCATCGCCCGGCTCAATGTCGGCGGCGGCTTTCCCTCGCACAGGCTGCGCGCCGAGATGCCCTCGCTCGCCGCGATCTTCCGGCTGATCGGGCGCGTGACCGCAGAGGCCTTCGCCGAGGCCGCGCCCGAGCTCGTATGCGAGCCGGGCCGCGCGCTCGTCGCCGATGCGATGGCGCTGTTGGCGCAGGTCAAGGGCCTGCGCGACGGGGCGCATGTGTTTCTCAACGACGGCATCTACGGGGCGATGGCGGAACTGCCGCTGATGGGCGCGCTCGACCGCATCCGCGCCTGGGCGCCCGACGGCACGCCGCGCATCGGCGAGCCGGTCCGCCGCATCGTCTTCGGCCCGACCTGCGACAGCGTCGACCGGCTGCCGGGCGAGGTGGCGCTGCCCGCCGACCTGGCCGAGGGGGACTACCTGCTGGTCCAGGGCATGGGCGCCTATTCGGTGCCCACCAACACCCGCTTCAACGGCTTCGGCGCGCTGACGCTGGAAATGGCCCTGACGCTGGAGCCCTGACCTTGGAGCCCTGAGCCGGGCCGCGTCGGCCCCTTGCCCCTGCCGGTCGCCCCGCTATCCTCCGCGCCAGATCGAGGGGGTGACATGCGGGCATTCGGACAATCGCAGGGTGGCGTGCGCAACGAGGACATCCGGTTCCTGACCGGGCGCGGCCGCTACCTCGCCGACATCCTGCCCGAGGGCACGCTGAGCGCGGTCTTCCTGCGCGCGCCGGTGGCGCATGGCCGGATCGTCGCGCTGGATACCGCCGAGGCGCGCGCGATGCCGGGCGTCGCCGGCATCTGGACCTGGGACGACCTGGAGGCCGCGGGCGTCACCGGCTCGGTCTGGGCGGTGGCGGCGAAGGACGACCGCGGCGTCAGGGGCGCGACCCCGCACCGCCCGGCGCTCGCCCGCGAGGTCGTGCGCCACCTCGGCGAGCCGGTCGCGCTGATCGTCGCCGGGAGCCGCGCGCAGGCGCTGGATGCGGCGGAAGCGGTGATGCTGGACATCGACCCGCTGCCGGCCGAACTCGACCTCGACGCCGAGGGCGCGCCGATCCACGCGGGGCTGGAGAACCGCCTCGGCGTCGACTGGCAGCGCGGCGATGCCGAGGCAGTCGAGGCCGCCTTCGCCCGCGCCGCGCATGTCACCCGCCTGACCGTGCGGCAGAACCGCGTCACCGCCGCGCCGATCGAGCCGCGCGTCGCCTTCGCCGAATGGGACGGCAAGCGGCTGCATTTCGCCTTCAACGGCCAGGGCGTGTGGAACATGAAGCGCGAGCTTGCCAGGGCGCTGGGGCTGGACCCCGAGGCCGTGCGCGTCACCACCCCCGACGTCGGCGGCGGCTTCGGCATGAAGGTGATGATCTATCCCGAGCACGTGGCGCTGGCCCAGGCCGCCCGCGCGCTCGGCCAGCCGGTCGCCTGGATCCCCGACCGGGCCGAGGCCATGCTCAGCGATACCGGCGCGCGCGACCTCGAAAGCACCGCCGAACTCGCCTTCGACGCCGACCGGCGCATCCTCGGCTATCGGGTGACGACGCGCTTCAACCTTGGCGCCTACAACTCGCAATTCGGGCAGAACATCCAGTCCGAGCTCTTCTCGAAGGTGCTGACGGGGGTCTACGACATCCCCTGCGCGCTGCTGACGGCGCAGGGCATCTACACCAACACCACCCCCGTCGATGCCTATCGCGGCGCCGGCCGGCCCGAGGCGATCACGCTTCTCGAACGCACGATGGACATGGCCGCGCGCGAGCTTGGCGTCTCGCCCCTCGATCTGCGGCGCCGGAACCTGATCCCGGCCGATGCCTTCCCCTACACCACGCCCTCGGGCGTGACCTACGATGTCGGCGACTTCGCCCGCGTGCTGGCCCGCGCCGAGGAGCTGGGCGATGTCGCGGGTTTCTTGGATCGGCGCGCGGAGAGCGAGTCGCGCGGGATGCTGCGGGGGCTGGGCACGGCCTTCTACATCGAATCGATCCTCGGCGAGGATTCCGAAAACGCCGCCGTCGAGTTCAACGAGAACGGCAGCGTCACGCTCTATGTCGGCACGCAGTCGAACGGCCAGGGGCACGAGACGGTCTATGCCCGCTACCTCGCCGGGCTCACCGGCATCGACGAGGCGCTGATCGAGGTCGTGCAGGGCGACAGCGACCGGATCGCGCGCGGCGGCGGTACCGGCGGCTCGCGCTCGGTCACGGTGCAGAGCACCGCCACGCATGCGACGGCCGCGAAGATGGTCGCTGATTTCGGGCACTTCCTCGACGAGGCGCTCGATGCCGGCCCCTTCGCCTTCGAGGACGGGCATTTCCGCGCCCCGAATTCGAACCGCCGTCCGACGCTGATCGAGGCCGCGGCGCTGGCCCGCAGCCACGGCCGGACCGAGCTTCTGCGCCACGAGACGCGGGCGAAGCTGCCGGGGCGGTCCTTTCCCAACGGCGTGCATCTGTGCGAGGTCGAGATCGACCCCGAGACCGGCGCGCTGCAACTCGACCGCTACCTCGCGGTCGATGATTTCGGCAACCTGATGAACCCCGCGCTCGCCATCGGCCAGGTGCATGGCGGCGTCGCGCAGGGCTTCGGCCAGGCGGTCTGCGAGGAGATGCGCTACGACGCGGATGGCCAGCTGCTGACCGGCAGCTTCATGGATTACGCCATGCCGCGCGCGACCGACCTGCCCTTCGTCGGCTTCGAGAGCGTGCCGACCCCTTCGACGGTGAACCCGATCGGCATGAAGGGCTGCGGCGAGGCGGGCACCGTGGGGGCGCTGCCGGCGATCGCCAATGCCGCGCTCGACGCGCTCTGGCCGCGAGGCGTGCGCCATGTCGACATGCCGCTGACGCCGCAGCGCATCTGGTCCTGGCTGCGCGCGGCCGAAGAGCGCGCGGCACCGTGACGCCGCGCCACCGCATGCCTCAGCAGACCGGAGCCGGACGTTTCATTGTGGTTAACGCCGCAGGCTTTGTTCCATAAAATCATGCACTTGCCGTTCGGTCCAAATTTGGACCCGACCTCCCGGGCCTGTGTCCGGCCGATGCGTTGGCAGTGCCGAACGATCCTGACCCGCGCTTCGCGCGCGCTCAGCCGCCCATGATGAG
>SLPP01000035.1 GCA_007131945.1 Paracoccaceae bacterium
GCCGCGGCACGGTCGCCTCGGCCAGCGGCGGCGCATCGGCCCGGATCGCCTGCAGCCGCCCGTCGCGCGGGGCCCGGGACGCGTCCTTGCCATGGGCCATGCCCGTCCTCGCCTCCAGGGTCCCGCCGAACCGGTTGCTCGAAAAGCGCGATCTCAGGCTCAGGTTGCAAGGCGGCGGATTGCCTGTCAAGCAGCGTTCCGGCCCGAAACCACCCGCCCGACGCCGCGCCGGCCGCGGGTGGAAAGCGCCGGCGCGGCGTTCCGGCAGGGCAGGGTCGGCGTCAGGATACCGCGTCAGGATACCTCGTCGGGCGATCGCGGGCCGCGGCCGGTCGCCCCGGCGCCCAGGCGCGCCCGGACGCGGCGCTCCTGCCCGTCCGGCGGGAAGGGGATCGGGCCGCCCTCCCAGGGCACGCCATCGACCTCGATCCGCAGCAGACCGGTGTCGAGGCCCTCCGCCCTCTCGATGCCCAGCCTGATCCGACCCCCGCCGCGCGACAGGATCGCCTCGATGTGCGGCCAGTCGCGCGGCAGGCAGGGCCGCAGGTCGAGCTTGCCGTCGATCAGCCGCGCCCCGACGATCCCCTCGATGGCGAGCTTCCAGGCCCAGGACGCGGCCCCGGTGTACCAGGTCCAGCCGGCGCGACCGGTATGCGGCGCCGCGCCGAGCACGTCGCCGGGCAGCACGTAGGGTTCTCCCCGGTAGAAGGCGGCGCGCGCGGCGGTATCGCTGCGCCGCACCGGGTTGATGATGTCGAACACCCGCCAGGCGCCGTCGCCGTCGCCGAGCGCGGCGAAGGCGAGCCCCGCCCAGGCGGCGGCATGGCTGTACTGCCCGCCATTCTCGCGCACGCCCGGGGGGTAGGCGCGGATGTAGCCCGGGTAGCGCGGTGTGTGTTCGAAGGGCGGGACGAGCAGCCGCACGAGCCGCGCCCGGTCGTCGATCAGGTGTTCGGAAAGGCTGGCCATCGCCTGCCGGGCGCGCGGCGCCGGGGTCGGGCCCGAGAGCACCGACCAGGACTGCGCGATCGAATCGATGCGGCATTCCTCGTTCTGTGCCGATCCCCAGGGGATGCCGTCGTCGTCGAAGGCGCGCCGGTACCAGGCGCCGTCCCAGCCGACCCTGTCGGCGGTCTCGCGCAGCTGCGCCGCGCGGCTGCGCCAGAGCTCGGCGACGATCCCGCGCCCGGCCCCCGCGGCGAGATCGGCGAAACCCTCGGCCGCCGCCGCGGCGAACCAGGCCAGCCAGACGCTCTCGCCGCGCCCGTGCCGGCCCACCGCGTCCATCCCGTCGTTCCAGTCGCCGCCGCCGATCAGCGGCAGGCCCTGGGCGCCCGAGGTGACGCCGCGTTCGAGCGCGCGCAGGCAGTGATCGAGAAGCGGCGCCACCTCGCCCCCGGCGGCGTAGACGGCGTAGCGGTCCTCCTCGTCGGGCCTGAGTTCGGGCGCGGCGAGGAAGGGCACCGCCTCGTCGAGCACCGCGCGATCGCCGGTCGCCTCGACATAGCGCGCGGCGACATAGGGCAGCCAGAGCATGTCGTCCGAACAGCGCGTGCGCACGCCGCGGCCCGATGGCGGGTGCCACCAGTGCAGCACGTCGCCCTCCTCGAACTGGTGCGCCGCGGCCTCGAGCAGATGCGCCCGCACCCGGTCGGGGTCGCCATGCAAGAGCGCCAGCATGTCCTGCAACTGGTCGCGGAAGCCGTAGGCGCCGCCCGACTGGTGAAAGCCGGACCGGGCGAGGATGCGCGAGGCGAAGGCCTGGTAGAGCAGCCAGCGATTCGCCATCAGGTCGAAAGCCGGATCGGGGGTGCTGACCCGGACCGCGCCGAGCCGGCGGGACCAGACCTTTGTCACGTCGGCGCGCGCGGCCTCAGCGCGCTCAAGGCTCTGCCAGTTGCGCGCGAGCCGCAGCGCGTGTTCGGGATCGTCGCCCTGGCCGAGCGCGAAGACCACCCGCTCGGTCGCGCCGGGCGCCAGGTCGAGATGCACCTGGTAGGCGGCGCAGGGGTCGTCGACCTCGCGCAGCCGCCCGCCGAGATCCCAGGCCAGAAGGCCCGCGGGCGCATCACGCCGCCCCTCGGGTCCGAGGAAGGCGCGCCGGTCGCAGCTCAGGCTGTGCGGCGGGTGGCTGGCGGTGAGAAACGCGGTGCGGCGGGCGAATTCCGGGTTCCAGCCGCTGCGCGCCAGCAGCGCCCGGCAACCGGGATCGTAGTCGCAGACGACATGCGGCCGCGCCGCCTCCGTCACCGCGCCCAGCACCCATTCGGCGTAGCAGGTGGCGGTGACGCGGCGGACATGCCGGCCGGGATTGGTGAGTTCCAGGACGTAGAGCTTCACCGGCGCGTCGGCGGCGACGAGGACCGCGAGCTTCTGCTCGAGCCCCCGGCTCGCCCGCTGCCACTCGGTCACGCCGGGCGCATGGGTGACGCGGCAGGCGCCATCGCCGCCGCAGGGGGCGGGGGTCACGCTCCAGATCGCGGCGCTTTCCTCGTCGCGCAGGTAGACCACCTCGCCCGGCGGGTCGGCGACGGGATCGTTGCTCCACGGCGTCAGCCGGTTCTCGCCGCTGTTCACCGCCCAGGTGAAGCCGCCGCCGGCCTCGCTGACCACGGTCCCGAAACCGTCATTGGCGATCACGTTGCACCAGGGCTGCGGGGTATGCATCCCCGGCTCCAGATGGATCACGTAGTCGCCGGTTTCCGGCGCGAAGCCGCCGGTGCCGTTGTCGAACAGCAGATCGCCCGGCCGCTCCGGCCCGGCGACGGGCTCGGGCGGCGGGCCCGGGACCGGGACGAAGGGCGGTGTCGGCTCGCGGTCCGGCGGCGCCTCCCGCACCGCCTCGGCGAGGCTCGCGCGGCTGCCGTCGATCCAGGCGCGGGCGGCGCCGCGCAGCGCCTGCAGGGCCGCCTCGCCGATCTGCTCGGAAACCCGCAGATGGATGCCGCCGCGCTCGCCCAGCCCCTCGATCACCCCGGCCTCGCGCATCGCCGCAGACAGGCGTTGCCGCACCGGCTCGTCATAACCCCCTGCCCCCTCGCGCAGCACGACAAGATCCGCGATCAGCCCGCGCCGGTGCCACCAGCGATGGATCTGCACCAGCCGGTTCAGGATCGCGTCGGGCGCGTCGTCCGACTTGCTGACGACGAGGATCGGCAGATCGCCCGAAAGCCCCATGCTCCACAGCGCCGGCTGGCCGGGCAGATCGTCGCGCAAAGCCGGGCGCGGCGGGCGCAGGCCGCGGTCGCCGGTCAACAGCCGGCTGGCGAGGCGCTGCGCCAGCACCAGATCCTCCTGGCCGAGCGACAGCCTGCCGGCCTCCATCGCCGCCGCCCGCCGCGCATCGTCGAGCGCCCAGTCGAGCGCCGCCTCGTCGCCATGGCGCCGGGCGAGGTCCAGCGCCGCGTCGCGCGATCCGGCGGCGGCGGTGACGAAGGCCAGCCGGCAGCGCGCGCCGGGTTCGAGCCGCACGCGCCCCTGCAGCGCGATCACCGGATCGAGGCTGTGGCCGGGCGTCCCGCCGAGACCCGCCTCACGTCCGGCGACCAGCCCGGCGGGGCGCGCGGCGCTGCCGCCGCGGCCGAGGAAGGCCGCGCGGTCGGTCTCGAAACCGACCTCGAGCCCGGCGCGACCGTCGCCGAGCAGGCGATGCAGCATCACCGGCGGCCTGTCCTGCGCCCGGCGCGGCCGGCGCGTGAAGACCAGCGCGCGCTCGGCCGGCAGGTATTCCGCCGCCACGAACAGCCGGCTGAAGGCCGGGTGGCGTTCGTGGTCCTCGCGCCGCGCCAGCGCCACCTCGGCGGCGCTGGTCACCGCGATCTCGCGTGCCCGGTCGGTGGTGTTGACCAGCGTCAGCCGCCGGATCTCGACATCGTCGCGCGGCGCCACGCAGATCTCCAGCGTGGCGTTGATGCCCGCCTCGCGGTGCTGGATCTCCGCCATATGGGCGTGGAAGCGGACCTGCGCCGCGCCGCCGTGCCCCAGCCGCCAGATCGCGCCCTCCTCGAGATCCTGCAGATAGAGCACCGCGGCGCTGTCCTCGACCGGACCATGGGTCAGGCTGCGGGTCAGTGCCTGGCCCTGCCAGGTGAGGGCGCTGGCGCCGGCGGTGGTCACCGTGCAGGTGAGCCGCCCGTTGCCGAGGACCAGGATTTCCGGCGGGAAGCCACGCCGCGGCTCCCAGACGCCAAGCGCGGGCAGCGGCGCGCCGCGGACGAGGTCGGGGACCTCGAAGGCTTCCTCGCGCACCGGCTCGCGCGGGGCGTCCCAGGGCACCCGCTCCTGCAGGAGCAGCGCGATCGACCGCATCCGCCGGTCGGCGAGGAAGCGCCGCTGCAGCGGGTTCCCGGCCAGCCGGTTGCCGATCGCGGCAAGCAGCATGCCCTGGTGATGCGCCATGTAGCTCTTCACCGGCGTGAAGCGCGCGCCCGGCCGCTTCCGTTCCGAGGTGAAGTCGGCCGCCTCGTAGAGCCCGTAGGTGCCGCCCAGCCCCATCGCCGCCAGCTCGCGCAGGTTGCGCACCGCCTCCCGCGGCGCCACGGCAAGCGCCAGGCCGCTGGCATAGGGCGCCACCACGTAGTCGTCCTCGAGCCCCCGCTTCAGCCCCAGTCCGGGCACGCCGAAGGCCTGGTACTGGTAGACCTGCGCGCTGTCGCGCAGCGCGAAGGCGGATTCCGACACCCCCCAGGGCAGCCCGAGCCGCGCCGCATAGCGCTGCTGGATCGCCACCGCCGCGCGCTCGCTGCGCCCGATCAGCCGGCCATCCTCGGTCCCCAGCACCAGCGCCGGCATCAGGAACTCGAACATCGAGCCGTTCCACGACAGCGCCGTGAGGTCGCCGTTGATCTGGCTGACCGGTCGGCCGAGGTGGAACCAGTGCTCGGCCGGCACATCGCGCTTGGCGATGGCGAAATAGCTCGCCAGCCGCGCCTCGCTGAGCAGAAGGTCGTAATGGTGCGGATCGAGCTGCCCGGCGCCGAGATTCAGGCCGATATGGAAAAGCCGCCGCTCGCGGTCGTAGAGCATGGCGAAATCCATGCCGTCGGCAGCCGCCCGCGCCCGTTCGGCAAGCCGCTCGAGGTCGCGCAGCAGACCCTCCTGCGCCGCGCCGCCGGCGGTCAGCGCCGCGTCGAGCCGGTCGAGCCATTCCGCCGCCGCGCCCCCGGCGCCCGACCGGGCCGCGGCGATCTCGCCGCCCAGCGCGGCGATGCGCGCCGCCGCCC
>SLPP01000274.1 GCA_007131945.1 Paracoccaceae bacterium
AACCGCGACCGATCGGGCAGCTCTGCAAGCTCCTGCACTCCATGCCATCAGCGACCGCCAAGCAGCCGCTCGCGCCCATGACCTGAGCCATCGGCAGCGCCGATCGGAGTTCTTCAACAGCTCCAATATGCATATGTGCACTGCGGAGGTAAACTGGGCAGCGAAAGCGCAGGAACCGAGTGTACGGTCGAAGCGGTTTCCCGTGCGGCGGTCGGCCCGGAATCCAGCAGGATCGCGCAGCGAACTCGCCCCGCTCAGTTGCCTTCGGTCGAAACCAGGATGCGGCTGTCGGCCGAGATCCGGCCCTGCGCATTGCGCGAAGCGATCGCTTCCGCCAATGCCTCGACGAAGCTGTCGACGGATTCCGAGGTGGGGCGGAGGTCGTCGAAGATCGGGGCATCGCCGTGCAGGACGAGCACCAGGTTCTTGCCCAGTGTCGTGCCATCGACAAGGAACGCGAGCCGGCCGGTCCCCTGCGCCTCGCCGACGGCATAGGCGACGCGCACCGGCAGCGCCCCCTCGCGCCCGTCTCGCAGGGCAGCGATGGCGCTCTCCTGGCGGTTGATGTTCGGAAGCAGGTGGAAGACCGCGCCCTTCACGTCGACAATCGACACCCACAGATGCCCGCCGGTGACGTCCGCCGGCAGAAGGATGTCGATCACCGGGTTCTCCCCGACGTAATAACGGCCCGAGGGGTTGTCGGCCGGCCGGTCCCCGAAGCCGAAGCGCATCTCCATCCCGCCCGAGGGGATCCCGGCAAGCGTCTCCTCCAGCAGGCACAGGCCGCGGTTGAGTACTTCCAGATCCAGAACCACCGGCCGGTCGCCGGCAATGGCCGAGAGCGCGTCGAACAGCACGACCCGGCTCTGCGCGGTCCCGATCCGGCCGACGACCGCGATCGACTCGCCCATTGAATAGGCGGCGGAAGGTGGATCGAGAAGCTCAAGCGGGCCACAATCCGCGCCGGCGGCGAGGACCTCCTCGACATCTGCGATCGGCAGCCGTACGGGGCCGAGCAGGATGTCCGATCGCACCGCGAGGCCGCCGGGCAGCGGCGCGGCGAGGGCGACGCTCACCCGCTCGTATTCGCCGCGATCGCGGGTGATGCCGCGCACCTCGACCCGGGGTCCGTTCGCGGCGATGCGCCATTCCTCGAGGGGGATGACCGTGTCGATCAGCTGCGCGATGCCCGAGCCCCAGTCCTCGGGAATGTCGCCCGCGGCCAGTTCGAGCCGCGCCTCCCCACCCGCGGTGGCGAGGATCGCGTTCAGGTCGTCGCGCACGCTGGCGCTGGGGACGTGACCCTCGGCTACCGGCGCGAGGCCCGCCGGGCGGTCGATAACCAGCGTGTAGGGATCTACCCTGGGCAGCGGCGCCGGTCCGAGGAGTGCGTCGAGGAACCCCGCGAGATAGCTGCCCGCGCCGACCGCGGCTAGAAGGACCACGGAAACCGCCGCGATCGCCAGGCCACGTCGGCCCTTGCCGCTGCCGGTCGGCGTCGACGCAGGGGCACTTCGGGGCGGGTCGTCCTGCGCAGCGCGCCGCGGCGGCAGGGTCGTGGGGCGCAGGTCGGCATCATCGGGCCTGAACGCCGGGTCGATCGCGTCGAGAACCGCTTCGGCGGATTGCAGCCGCTGCTCGGGGTCGGGATGCGTCATCCTGTCGATGTGCGACCTCAATGGTTCGGCCACGCCCTCGGTATCGAGCGGCTCGCCCTTGCGGCGCAGCACTTCCATCGGGTTGCGCCCGACATCCGGTGGCGCACCGCGGAAGGTTGCGAGCAGCAGCGCCCCCAGAGCGTAGATATCGGAGCGCGCATCGGCCCGGCCGCTGAGCTGCTCGGGCGCGGCGTAGGCATACTTGCCGGCGAACTCGCCACCGGTGATCGTCTGCGCGCCGGGATTGTCGTCCTTTGCGATGCCGAAATCGATGATAACCGCCTGGTCGGGGCGGCCGCCCCGGAGGATGATGTTGTCGGGAGAGAGGTCCCGATGGAAGTTGTTGCGTGCATGCGCGGCGGCGAGACCGGAGGCGACCCGGGCGCAGATCACCATCAGGTCCTCGGCCGGCAGCCCGCCCTTCCGCAGCAACTCGTGCAGCCCGGGCCCGTCGACATAGTCCATGATCAGGTAGACATGGCCCTCGGCGGTGCGATGGTTCTCGGAATAGCGCACGACCGCATCGTGGCGGATGTCGCGCATTGCCTCCTCGCGGTTCATGAGGACCAGATAGTCCTCGTTGCCCGCGAATTCCGACTTGAGCACCTTCATCGCGACGATGCGCCCCGAGATCTCGGAGCGGGCGCGGTAGACCTCGGAGGTGCCGCCGCGGCCGAGGACGCCCTCGATGCGATAGGTGTTGTTGATCAGCTGGCCGGGCTTGAAGATGTCGGAGGGGCGCGGCTCGATCATCGTCTGTCCGTCATCTGGACGCGCCCTTTCCCGTCGCCGAGATGCGCTCCTCGGGTTCCGGCACCGGTGGCATCGGCTAGCTCAGCGCCTGGAACTCGACCCTGCGGTTCTCGGGGCTGCGCGGATCGTCGGGGTCATAGAGATAGTCTGGACCGACGCCGATCGCTTCCAGCCGTTCCTCGGAAATGCCGCATTCGCTGACGAGGTACCGCTTGACCTCCTGTGCGCGCATCAGCGACAGGCGCTGGTTGTAGGCGTGGCTGCCGACCGCGTCGGTATGGCCAACAATCCGGAACCGCTCGATATCGATGTCGCGCATGACATTGCACAGGGTCGCGAGACGCGGCTTCTGGTCCTCGCGCAGTGCCGAGGAGTCGAAATCGAAGGTGATGCGGACATTCACCTGCTCGGCCCGGTCGAACTGCACGTAGTCACCGGCCGCTTCGGTACTGGCGCCGGGCGCGGCGCCGGTCGTGGCGCCTTCGCCGGTGGGAGCGAGGACGAGGCCGCGGGTGCGCTGGGTGCGGAAAAGCTGCTCGAGCTCGGTCTCGCTGAGTTGGGACGCGTCGGAGGCCTGTGCCGGGGCGGGCATCCCCAGCCCGAGGCTGAGCAAGGCGGCCACGCCGATGGCCAGGAGGGACGGGAACCGGAACGCTGCAGAGGTCATTTTGCCTCCCTTCTTGAGGAATGGCAGGGAGATGGCAGGGCGCGGGAAGTAGGATACACGCATTGACCGGTTCTGCCAACGGGTCTGCGGCGGGCGTCGCGTGGGCGTGATGCGCTGGTCCCGCACGATCGGCCGAGGGCCCGCGAACACCGTTGTGACTTGATCCGTCTCGGCTTTCGCGTAACCCTGCTGGCCGGTCGACCGGGAAAAACTGCAGCCGAACCGATGCGTCCATTGCCCGCCATCATCCTCGCCGTGGCGATCCTGCTTGCGCCGGTGCTGTGGTTCGCGCTGCAGTCGCTGGACCGCGCCGGCGACGAGGGCGGGCCGGCGGTGGATAGCGGGGCGCGGATCGAGATCGAGATGCTGCGCCAGCAGATCGAGTCCCTGCAGCGCCATGTCGAGGAGCTGGAGAAGCGGATCGCGGTGCGTCGGGACCCGGCGCGGGACGAGCTTCTGCCCTTCTACGACCGCGACGATCCCGATGCCGACTGGCCGCGCGACACCGAGAACCAGATCATCGACCAGTACACGCAGGTCGTGGTGATACCCGCCCGGCGGGCGCTGAACGAGGGGTTGACCGTGGCCACGCCGAGTTTCCTGGAAGAGCTTCTGGGGCGCCCGCGTACGGACCTGTCCGACGACTGCCAGCCGATGACCAATCCCGAGCTGCGCGAACTGCTCGTGACCGAGGATGTGGGGCCGATCCGCGTGCAGATGCTGAAGCCGGCGGTCGAGTCGCTGCGCCGGGTCTTTGCCGAGATCCGGCGCGCCGATCCGGACCTCTACGACCGCATCGGCACCGCTGGCTCGCTCTGCGTCCGGCAGATCCGGGGTTCGCGCGACCGGATGTCCTCGCATGCCTTCGGCACTGCGGTCGATCTGAACATCGACGGCCGCCTCGACGCCTTCGGCGCCGGCACGACGCAGCTGGGCCTGACGATCCTTGCGGATTTCTTCGCCGCCGAGGGCTGGATCTGGGGCGCGGCCTTCGGCCGCGAGGACAGCATGCATTTCGAGGTCAGCCGCGAACTCTTGCTGCAATGGCGCGCGGAGGGGCGGATCTGAGGCCGGCGTCGCCCGCGGCGCGTCGTGCCCGGATGCGCGCGGCCCGGCCGATTCCAAGGGGTGCTCGCATGCGAGCACTTTTACAACGCTCTGATCATAAACCGAAATTCGCCCCCGTTAACTGCAACGAAACCTTTCGCTTTGCCCCGGTCATTGCGTCTGCGGCGCGGTCGTCATGAAGAAATAGACCCATTCGCCCTTGAAGTCCGGATCGGCGGCGCGGGCCGCGGCGATGCGGTCCTGCAGCCAGTCGAGGTAGGGTCCGGCGGGTTCGCGGACCGGGCGGGGGGTGTCGTGGATCGGGGTCGAGGCGGCGAAGGCCACGGCGATCTCGTTGCCGAAGGGGGGCGCGACCGCGATGGTGAAGACCTCGGTCCCGTCCGGCGCGGTGCCGACCCTCAGGGTCGATTTCGGCTCCATCAGCGCGGTGTCGAGCATCTCGTTCGGCTGCAGGTGCAGCACCATCCCGGCGGCGTCGAAATAGTCGATGTAGACATGCGCCGGGTAGTCGGGGGTCGTCACCTCGAAGGTGAGCGTCTCGCCGTCGAGATAATGGTATTCGCGGGCATGGGCGTCGGGGCCGACGAGGCGCGGATCGGTCTCCTGCACGGTGGATTGCGGCAGGCCGAGCGCGGCGATGCCCGCCAGCACGTCGCATTGCGGGCGCGGCAGGACGCGCAGGTTGTCGGTCACCGGGATCGCCCCGCCGACCTGGCCGCGCAGCGCGCCGAGCACCGGGTCGCGCAGCCCCTCCTCGGGAACATGGCCGCGCAGTTCCAGCGCGCCCGTCTCGGGCAGGAAGACGGTCTGCATCCGGGCACAGGGGACCGAGGCGAGCAGCGCCGAGATCCCGTCGCGAACCGGATCGGCGCCGGGCGCGAGGCGGGCGAGGTCGGCGGGCTGCATGAAGGACTGGATCGCGGCGAGCGAGACCGGGTCGATCTGGTCGGCATCGGCGCCGGTCCAGGCGAGCGCCGCCTGCGCCCGGGCGCCGATGGCCGGGGCCGCCGCCGCGACGAGCGCCAGATCGCCGGGCGGGCTGCCGGCAAGGCTGATCC
>SLPP01000273.1 GCA_007131945.1 Paracoccaceae bacterium
AGGTTATCTGGCGGAGAGACAGGGATTCGAACCCTGGGTGGGGTCACCCCCACAACGGTTTTCGAGACCGCCCCGTTCGACCACTCCGGCACCTCTCCAGTGATCGGTTGTCTAAGTTAGGCTGCGGTGGGAGACAAGACTTGTTCGTAAGGCCGTATGTTATTTTCATCGCCGCAGTCTGTTGTAGTAGAATGTTAAGAGGTAGTGAAGCCTGCGCGCAGCGCCTCGTGTGTCGCCGGTCGGTCGCCGGACAGGACCGCTTACTGCGCCTGCACATCCCCCCGTCGCGGCCGCGGGCGTCAAGTTCTCGGCCGCACGGGGCACGAGATTCGCCAGCGCTTCGGCTAGGAAGCTATCGAATGCGATGAAACCCATCAGGCTGATCTAACCGGGGATGTCCCGAAGATTGTTGAAATCGGTTCCGGGCGGCGTTGCCGGGGTCATGGTTAGGCGGCCATTTGCGCCTGGTCAACGTCGTTGGTGGCCGCCACTTCGCGATGGCGCAGGAGCGCGGCCTTGAGGATGGGGAGTCGCTTGTGAGCCTTGAGGCGGCGGAAGCCCTTGGCGGCCTCACACATACCGGCGGCGGTCCGGCGCAGCGCCATCTTCGCGTCCCGCCAGCGCTTCACATTGCGGCAGACCTGCCTGATCACCGCGTTCATCGACTCGATGATGTTTGTGCTGGCCAGCGACCGGCGCAGTTCGTGCGGCAGGCCGAGGCGGATCACGGTGAGAATCTCGTCGAGTCCCTCGAGGATGCTCTTCGACACGCCCGGCGCCTCGAGTTCGAGGCGACGCGCGAGGTTCCGCAGGAGCCGCTCGGCCTTCTCGGCGTCGTCCATCTTCAAGGCCTGGCGCAGCGTGCGGCGGACGGCGGCATGGAGTTTGGGGTCGATCGGCTCGGTGATGTTGCGCGCGCTTCTAGGATCTGGCAGCGCTGGATCGGGATATCCGCCCCGAAGGTGCGGCGGATGGCCTTGGTCAGGGCCTTGGCACCGTCGACGATGATGAACAACCGGCAGACCTTCGGGTCCAGGCCGCGGTCGATCAGATTGCCCAGCAGCGCCTGCACGGTCGCGGCGTTCTCCGTCGCGCCCTCGACCACGCCCAGCGGGTGCTTCCGGCCGTCGGCATCGACCCCGACCGCGCCGAGCATCAGCAGGTTGTCGTCCATGTGCAGCCCGTCGATCTGGATCACCAGAAGGTCGAGCGCCGACAGGTCCGAAGCCATCCATTCCTCCAGACGCGCCTGGGTGAGCGCCTTGAAGCGCCGCGACACCGCCGATTTCGACAGCCCGGAGCCTGCCTCCGACAGCACCCCGGCTTCGGGCAAGCGCACCGCGCGCCCGACCTTGCGCGTGGCACCGCCGCCGGCCGGATCACCAGATCCTGGACGACAAAGCCCTCATAGCCCTTGAAACGGGAGCCGGCGGGAACCTCGGCCGGCACGACACGATCCTCACGATCCTCGGGCGCGACCCGCGACAGCGTATTCTTGCCACGCCCACGACGATTGCGCGGACCGTTCGAGGCAGCCTTCTGCGCGCTGACCTGCTCCATGCCGCTCGGCTTGCCCGGCTTCAGCCGCGGCGGACCCCTCAGCCCTTTCAGCCGCGCAATCTCCTCGCGCTGCTCGGCCAGGGTCTGCTTCAGTGCCGCAACCTCGCCCAACAGGTCCAGCACAAGCTCCGTGAGTTCAGCGCTCGGCAAATCATCGAGAGGGCAAAGCGGCAGCTTCGACATCGCCCGATCGAGTCAGAAAACCTCCGGATTGAAAAGGCCCCGCCCCCGACCGAGTCAAACGGTCGCACCATCAACGCCCATGCCGCCCGGGATTTTGCCCCTGTTACTGAGAAATCCACCAAGTTTTTGATTTTGTTTTGGTGGGCGACCCTGGAATCGAACCAGGCATGGGTCTCCCCGGCGGAGTTACAGTCCGCTGCCGCACCTTGCAGCACGTCGCCCGACGCTGGATGGCCTTAGCCGAGGGGATCTGGACCGTCAAGAGCGAAGCGGCGCGACAGGCTCGGTCCCGGCGGCGCGGGCGTGGCTCAGCGCCGCCGGCCCGAGACCATCACCCAGTGCAGCCGGCCGTCGGCGCCGCGGGCGAGCCCGAGGCCGAGTTCCTGCGTACCGCGGTCGAGCATGTTGTGCCGGTGGCCGGGCGAGCGCATCCAGGCGCCGACGACCGTGGCGGCGTCGCGCTGGCCGAGGGCCACGTTCTCGTTGGCGCGGCGAAAGGAATAGCCCGCGCGCCGGAATCGCTCGCCGACCTGGCTGCCGTCGCTGCCGGTATGGCTCATGCGGTTGTGGGCGGCGTTGTCGCAGGCATGGCGTTGTGCCACGCCGTCGAGGAGCGGCGAGGGGCGAAGCGTGGCCAGCCCGGCGCGGGCCCGTTCGTGGTTGATCCGCGCGGCCACCTCGTGGCGCAGCGCGTCGCCGCCTGGCGGCGGGGTGCAGGCCGCGGCGGACAGGGCCGGCAACATGAACAGCAGCAGCGATGCGGCGAGACGGGGAAGCGGCATTCTCAGATCCCCTCGCGCGGAAGGACGGGGGGGGCGGCGGCGCGCGCTTCGGCCCGGCGCACGGCCTGCTCGCGCAGCGCGATGAAAATCACCGCTGAAACGATCACTGCGCCGCCGGCGACGACGAAGAGATCGACCGGTTCGCCGAAGGCCAGCGCGCCCAGCGTCACGGCCCAGACGAGCTGCAGCGCGGTGACCGGCTGGGTGACGCCGATCGGAGCCGCCGCGAAGGCGAGCGTCATCGTGTAGTGGCCGGCGGTGGCGAAGAAGGCGACGAGAAAGAGCCAGCCGATCTGTTCGAGCGTCACCGGCGCCCAGACCGCCCAGGCGAAGGGCGCAAGTCCGATGGTCACCGTCACTGACAGCATGCCGACCACGACCGAGGGCGAGGCATGGCCGGTCATCCGCTTGGCGATCAGGTAGGAGAAGGCGAAGAAGAGCGCCGTGCCCAGCATCGCGACATGGCCGGGCGAGATCTCGCGCACGCCCGGGCGCAGGATGATCAGCGCGCCGAGGATCGCCGCGCTGACGGCAAGGACGCGGCGCAGGCGCAACCGTTCGCCGAGAAACAGCGCGGCGCCGAGCGTGACATAGACGGGCACGAGGTAGTTCATGGCGGTGACCTCGGCGAGCGAGATGCGGGTCATGGCAAAGAACCAGAGAATCACTCCCAAAGCGTGAACCAGCCCGCGCAGGCCGAAGAGGCTGAGGTCGCGGCGGTCGAGCCGGGCGTTCATCATCGCCGGCAGCATCGGCAACAGGAAGACGAGCCCGAGCAGGTAGCGCAGGAAGGCCGATTGCGCGGCGGGAACGGCGTCGCCCATATGCTTGACGACGGCGGTCACGCCGACGAAGAAGAGCCCCGTCGCCACCATCCAGAGGATACCGGCGACGGGCCGGGTGTCGCTGCGCGCGGAACTGCTTAACGCGTTCATCGGTTTTCAATGGCCCGGCGGGGCGGCGGTGACAAGTCCCCGCCGGGCCGATCGGGTGGTGCCTTGACCCGCCGGGCAACCGGGCGCTCAATGGACGGGCAGGGAAGGGGGGAGAGATGAGCCAGAAG
Organism: Paracoccaceae bacterium; assembly: GCA_007131945.1. Classification (GTDB taxonomy): domain Bacteria; phylum Pseudomonadota; class Alphaproteobacteria; order Rhodobacterales; family Rhodobacteraceae; genus Pararhodobacter. The sequence continues at coordinate 3,589 of SLPP01000273.1, forward strand.
GAAGAGCTCTATCGGCCGCTGCCGTTGCCCGACCGGGTGCAGCTTCCGCCGGCCGACGCGCTGGCGGCGGCGCGGGGGTTTCACGACTACATGCGCAAGCGCCACTCGGTGCGCGACTTCGCGCCCGATCCGGTGCCGCGCGCGGTGATCGAGGTCTGTATCGCGGCGGCGGGCGGCGCGCCCTCGGGGGCGAACCAGCAGCCCTGGCATTTCGTCGCCATCGCCGACGCGGGCATGAAGGCGCGGGTGCGGGCGGCGGCGGAGGCCGAGGAGGAGGCGTTCTATGCCGGCGGTGCGGGGGATGCCTGGCTGCGGGCGCTGGAGCCGATCGGGACGGGGGCTTCGAAGCCGCACCTGACCGTCGCGCCCTGGTTGATCGTGGTCTTCGCGCAGCGCTACGGGCTGGCGGCGGACGGGACGCGGGTGAAGCACTACTACGTGCCCGAGAGCGTCGGCATCGCGACGGGGTTCCTGATCGCGGCGCTGCACCATGCCGGGCTCGTGTGCCTGACGCACACGCCGAACCCGATGGGGTTCCTCAACGAGATGTGCGGCCGGCCGGCGAACGAGAAGCCGGTGATGATCCTGCCGGTGGGCTATCCGGCGGCGGATGCGGTGGTGCCGGCGGCGGCGAAGCGGAAGAAGCCGCTCGACGAGATCCTGACCGTTCTGGGGTGAGCCGCGCGGGTCGGCCGGGCAGGGCTGGGTGCGCAAATTTGCGCAACCTGCCGCTCGACGGCGAAAACCGTTCCGATTCCATCAGATTCGCGCCTGTCGTGAAAAATTTCGACGGAAAATCACCTCAGATGAAAAAAAGATGCATTTTCCGCGCCGGGACTTCTCGGCGTTTTTCCGGGTTCCTTGTGTTTCGACGGGGCGCTGACAACTACATATGGTGGGTGGGACGACGCAACTCGCGTCGAGCGTGGCGGAACGGGTCGTGTGCGTCGGCGTTGCGCGGCCCGCGCGATCAGGCGGGAACGTATGTCAGCCGGATCACCTCCGCGCCGATACGCTCGCTTGCCACGAGGCGGAGTCGCGGCCGGGGACCGGCAAAGAACGGCGTGCCGCGGCCCAGAACGACCGGGTGGAAATAGAGCCGATACTCGTCGACCAGACCGAGTTCGCCGAGGCTTTGCGCGAGGTCCGGTCCGGCCACGGCAATCTCGCCCTCGTGCTGCGCCCTCAGGTCGCGCACCGCGGCGCCGATGTCACCGGAGAGAAGCGTGGCGTTCGGGCCAACCGCGGCCAGTGATCGTGAAGCGACCCATTTCGGCATGCGCCGCCATGCCGCCGCGAAGTCGTGCTCGGCCGCGGTCCAGGCGGGATCGTCGTCGTCCCAGTAACGCATGATCTCGTATATGCGGCGACCATAGAGGCTGCCAGCCAGGCCGCGCACATGCTCGGTCCAGTGCCGGAAGAGCCCGGGATCCGGCGCGAATGCCTCGTGGTCGGCATAGCCGTCCAGCGACAGGTTCATCCCGAACACGATCTTCGCCATGCTGCACGCATCTCTCTGAACGGTCCGTCAGTATGCCAAGATCCGCCGCTTCCTGAAAGTGCGGCTTGCGCGTGATCCCTTCGGCAAGCAAGGGCGGCGCCCCGCCCG
>SLPP01000252.1 GCA_007131945.1 Paracoccaceae bacterium
CGCGACGATCGTTGCGGTATTGGCACGGATCATGCCGATATAGGTGCCCTCGGCCGTGCCCGCCGGCCCCATCCCGTCGGAATAGAGCGCGCCGCCGATCTCGACCTCGTGGCCGCGGGCGCGCACCTCCTGCACCAGCGCCTCGATCGTGCGTGGGCTGACGGTGGTCTCGACGAAGACCGCGGGCACCTGCCGCGCGACGACGAAATCGGCCACCGCGCGGATATCGGCGATGCTGGCCTCGGTGGTGGTCGAGATCCCCTCGATCGCCTCGCTCGCCTCGATCCCGTAGGCGGCCGAGAAATACTCGAAGGCGTCATGCGCGGTGACCAGAAGCCGCCGCCCCTCGGGGATGGTGGCGATGGCCTCGCTGACCCAGTCATGCAGGGCGCGGAGCTGCGCCGCATAGGCATCGGCACCGGCCCGTGCCGCCGTCGCGCAACCGGGCTGCGCCGCCGCGATGGCCTCGGCGATCACCGGGGCGATGCGCGCCCAATTGCGCGCATCCATCCAGACATGCGGATCGATCGCCTCGGGTGCATCCGGATCGGCCAGCAGTTCCGACCGCTCGAAGGCCGCGCCGACGACACCCAGCGTCGGCACGCGCTCGGCGAAACGTTCGAGCGCGTGGGCAAGCTGTTCCTCGAGCGCGAAATCGACATAGAGGATCAGCTCCGCCCGCTCCAGCCGCCGTATGTCCGAGGGGCGGGCGCTGTATTCGTGCGGATCGACATCGGCCGCGATCAGCGTCTCTACCGTGACGCAGTCGCCGCCGACCGCCTCGGCGACATCGGCGATCATGCCGACGGTGGCGAGAATGCGCAGCGGTTCGCCGGCCGCGACGGGCGCGGCCAAGGCCAGCGACAGCGCGGCGAGGGGGGCAAGAAGTCGGCGGCTCATCGGTGAACTCCGTTTCGGGTGCAATGGGTACATTCGCGCAAATGATAATCATTCGCAATAACTGTCAAGCCCATCCCGCATCCCGATACCGCGCTTGCCTTGGCACCGGTGCCCGTCGATACTTCGCACCAGGCGATGGGGAGGGGGCATGAAACGCAAACTGGTCTCGGCCGAGGAGGCCGTGGCATTGATCCGGCCCGGCGACACGATCACCACCTCGGGCTTCGTCGGCAACGGCGTGCCCGAGCATCTTCTGGCGGCGCTCGAGGAACGGTTCGTGGCGACCGGCGCGCCGGCGGGCCTGAGCCTGGTCTTCGCTGCAGGGCAGGGCGACGGGAAGGAGCGCGGTCTCAACCGGCTCGGCCACGAGGGCCTGCTCCGGCGCGTCATCGGCGGCCATTGGGGGTTGATCCCGAAGGTCGCGAAACTGGCGCTGGAGGGCCGGATCGAGGGCTGGAACCTGCCGCAGGGCGTGATCAGCCACATGTTCCGCGACATCGCCGCCGGCCGTCCCGCGACGATCAGCCATGTCGGGCTCGAGACCTTCGTCGATCCGCGCCAGGGCGGCGGACGCGTCCATCCCGAGCCGACCGAAGAGATGGTCGAGCTGATCGAGATCGGTGGGCAGACCTGGCTTGCCTACAGGCTCTTTCCGATCGATGTCGCGCTGCTGCGCGGGACCACCGCCGACGAGCACGGCAATGTCACGATGGAGCACGAGGCGCTGGTGCTCGACAACCTCGCCCAGGCGATGGCGGTGCGCAATTCGGGCGGCATGGTGCTGGTGCAGGTCGAACGCATCGCCGCGGCGCACAGCCTCGACCCGCGGCGGGTCGTGATCCCGGCGCCGCTGGTCGATGCCGTGGTCGTCGCGCCGCCCGAAAACCACATGCAGACCTACGCGACAGCCTATTCGCCCGCCTTCGCCCAGATCATCCGGGCGCCGCAGGGGGCTCTGCCGCCGATGCCGCTCGACGCGCGCAAGGTCATCGCCCGGCGCGCGGCGTTCGAGTTGCCGGTGAACGGCATCGTCAATCTCGGCATCGGCATGCCCGAGGGCGTGGCGGCGGTGGCCGGCGAGGAGGGGCTTCTCGATCACCTCACGCTGACCACCGAGCCCGGCGTCGTCGGCGGCCAGCCCGCCTCGGGCCTCGATTTCGGCGCGGCGGTGAACGTCGACGCGCTGATCCACCAGAACCAGCAGTTCGACTTCTACGACGGCGGCGGGCTGGACATGGCCTGCCTCGGCCTGGCCGAGGTGGACGAGGCGGGCAATGTCAATGTCTCGCGCTTCGGCCCGAAGCTCGCCGGCGCCGGCGGCTTCATCAACATCAGTCAGAACGCGCGTTCCCTGGTCTTCGCCGGCACGCTGACCGCCGGCGGGCTGGAGGTCGAGATCGAAGACGGCGCCTTGCGCATCTGCGCCGAGGGCCGGTCGCGCAAGTTCATCCCCGCGGTCGAGCAGATCACCTTTTCCGGCGCTCGCGCCGGGCGCATCGGCCGTCCGGTGCTCTATGTCACCGAGCGCGCGGTCTTCGAACTCACGCCCGACGGGATCGCGCTGCGCGAGGTCGCGCCCGGCATCGATCCCGAGCGCGACGTGGTCGCGCAGATGGCCTTCCGCCCGATCGTCGAGTCCGTGGCCGAGATGGACGCGCGCATCTTCCGCCCCGAGCCGATGGATCTAAAACGCGACCTGCTGCATCAGGATCTCGACGACCGGATCACGCTCGACCGGGCCGAGAACCGCCTCTACATCAATTTCGAGAAGATGCGCATCACCAGCCCCGAGGATCTCGCCCTGATCCGCGCGCGGGTCGAGGCGCTCTGCGCACCGCTCGCCGCGCCGGTCGACGTGATCGTCACCTATGACGGCTTCCGCGTCGAGGACGACCTCGCCGAGGCCTATGGCAAGCTGGTCGCCGAGCTGCAGGCGCGGTTCTACCGCAATGTCACGCGCTATTCCGGCTCGGCCTTCACCCGCATGAAGCTCGGCCGCATCCTGCCCGGCCCGCTGCAGCGGCCGCATCTCTACCGGCCGGGGGGCGCGGCATGAACCCGGCCGAGTGGCTCGCGCGGACCGCCGCGCTGCACCCCGAGGCACCGGCGCTGATGCGCGGCACCGACCTGCTGGCCGACTATGCCGGCTTCGCGCGGCGGGCGGCGGCCCTGGGCGCGGGGCTTGCCGCGCGCGGCATCGGGCCGGGCGCGCGCGTCGCGGTCTTCATGACCAACCGGCCGGAATACCTGCTCGCGCTCTACGGCGCCTGGTATGCCGGGGCGGCCGTGGTGCCGATCAACGCCAAGCTGCACGTGCGCGAGGCCGAGTGGATCATCGCCAATGCCGGCGCCCAGGCGGTGCTCGTGTCGGACGATGTCGGCGCCGAACTGCACCCCGACGTCCCGCTGCGCCTGTCGGTCGATGGCGCCGGCTTCGCCGAACTCCTGACGCATGACCCTCTGCCCGGCCCGGTGCCGATGACCGGCGACGCGCTCGCCTGGCTCTTCTACACCTCGGGTACCACCGGCCGGCCCAAGGGCGTGCGGATCACCGCCGCCAACATCACCGCCGCGGTGCTCTCCTACCTCGCGGATGTCGACGCCGTCCATCCGGCCGACGCCGCCTTCTACGCCGCGCCGATGTCGCACGGCGCGGGGCTCTACAACTTCATGCACGTCATCCGCGCCGCGCGGCATGTCATCCCGCCCTCGGGCGGGTTCGAGCCCGACGAGATCCTCGACCTCGCGCCACGGCTCGAGAACCTGCACTTCTTCGCCGCCCCCACCATGGTCCGCCGCCTCGTCGCCGCGGCCAGGGCGCGCGGCGGCACGGGCGAGGGGATCCGCACCATCGTCTACGGTGGCGGGCCGATGTATCTCGCCGACATCACCGAGGCGGTCGAGGTCATGGGCCCGCGCTTCGTGCAGATCTACGGCCAGGGCGAGAGCCCGATGACAATCACCGTGCTGCCGCGCGACCTGGTCGCCGACCGCACCCATCCCGACTGGCGCGCGCGCCTCGCCTCGGTCGGAAGGGCGTTCAGCGCGCTCGAGGTGCGCATCGCCGGTGCGGACGGCCGCAGCCTGCCGCCGGGGGAGGTCGGCGAGATCCTCGTCCGCGGCCCCACCGTCATGCCCGGCTACTGGCAGGACCCGGCGGCCACGGCCGAGACGCTCCGCGACGGCTGGCTCCGGACCGGCGACATGGGCGCGATGGACGAGCAGGGCTTCGTCACGCTCCACGACCGCTCGAAGGACGTCATCATCTCGGGCGGCACCAACATCTACCCGCGCGAGGTCGAGGAGGCGCTGCTCCTGCACCCCGCCGTCGCCGAGGTCTCGGTCGTCGGCCGCCGCCATCCCGACTGGGGCGAGGAGGTCGTGGCCTTCGTCGTCCCAGAACCCGGCCACGATCCGGACCCCGCTTCGCTCGACGCGCATTGCCGCGACCGGATCGCGCGGTTCAAGCGGCCGAAGCACTATCGCTTCCTGGCCGAGCTTCCGAAGAACAACTACGGCAAGGTGCTCAAGACCGACCTGCGCCGGCTGCTGGAGGAGGACGCATGACGGGAATGCTGGACGGACGCACGGCGCTGGTCACCGGCTCGGTGCAGGGGATCGGCCTCGCCATCGCCCGCGAACTCGCCGCCGAAGGCGCGCGCATCGCGCTCCATGGCCTCGCCGAGCCGGCGCAGATCGCGCATGCTGAGGTCGAACTGCACCGCGCCGGCGCGCCTGAGGTGCGCTTCTTCGAGGGCGATCTGCGCGATCCCGCCGCGATCGAGGCGCTGATGGCGGCGGTGGCGCATTGGGGCGGGCCCGACATCCTCGTCAACAATGCCGGCATCCAGCGCACCGTGCCGCTGGCCGAGGCGACGGCCGAGACCTGGGACGCGATCCTCGCGGTGAATCTGACCGCGGCCTTCCACACGATGCGGCTGGCACTGCCCGGCATGGCCGAACGCGGCTTCGGCCGGGTGATCAACATCGCCTCGGTCCACGGCCTCGTCGCCTCGGTCCACAAGGCCCCCTACGTGGCGTCGAAATTCGGCCTCGTCGGGCTCAGCCGGGTGGCGGCGCTGGAATATGCCGCGGCCGGCGACCGGGCCTCGGGCGGGGTCACGGTCAACTGCATCTGCCCCGGCTGGACCGAGACCGCGATCATCGAGCCGCAGATCGTCGCGCGGGCGGCGGAACTCGGCGGCGACCGCGCCGCCGGCATCGCCAGCCTGATGGCCGAGAAGCAGCCCTCGCGCCGCCTTTCCGACCCGTCCGAGATCGGCAGGCTTGCCCTCTGGCTCTGCGCGCCGCACGCGCACAACGTCACCGGCGCCGCGATCCCCGTCGATGGCGGCTGGACCGCGCAATAGCCCCGGGAACTGCCCGTTTTTCAGGCATCCGGCACATTTCCCGCGCCGTATTCCGGTGCGCCTGCCCGTTTCGCGTGCAGGGGGCTTCCGGTTGACACCCCGTCCCGTTTACCTTTGGCTCGGGATGACGGGAGTGCCATGACGGATTTCTTCAACGAGATGTTCGATTCGGGCGCGGTGCGGGTGCCCTATGCCCGGCTTCGCGACTGGATGGAGGAGATGCCGGCCGAGCTGCGCAGCCTCAAGCAGGCCGAGGCCGAGGCGCTCTTTCGCCGCATCGGCATCACCTTCGCGGTCTATGGCGAGGGCGGCGACCCCGACCGGCTGATCCCCTTCGACATGTTCCCGCGCGTCTTTTCGCATGACGAATGGCGCCGGCTCGAACGCGGCATCAAGCAGCGCGCGCGGGCGCTCAACGCCTTCCTCTCGGATGTCTACGACCGGGGCGAGATCGTGCGCGCCGGCCGCATCCCCGACCGCCTCGTCTATCTCAACGAGGCCTACGAGAAGCCCGTCGCCGGCATCCGCCCGCCCAAGGGCGTCTATTCCCATATCGTCGGCATCGACCTTGTCCGCACCGGGCCGGACCAGTTCTACGTGCTCGAGGACAACTGCCGCACCCCCTCCGGCGTCAGCTACATGCTGGAAAACCGCGAGATCATGATGCGGATGTTCCCCGAGCTCTTCCGCGCCAACCGGATCGAGCCGGTCGAGGGCTATCCGGAGCTTCTGCGCCGCACCCTCGCCTCGGTCGCGCCGGAAAAGTGCAGGGGCGAGCCGACCGTGGTGATCCTGACGCCCGGCCATTTCAACTCGGCCTATTACGAGCACAGCTTCCTCGCCGACCTGATGGGGGTGGAGCTGGTCGAGGGGCAGGACCTCTTCGTCGAGGGCGAGCATGTCTGGATGCGCACGACGCGCGGTCCCGAACGGGTGGACGTCATCTACCGCCGGATCGACGACCCCTTCCTCGACCCGCTCTGCTTCCGCCCCGATTCGATGCTGGGCATTCCGGGGCTGATGGATGTCTACCGCTCGGGCGGGGTGACGATCGCCTCGGCCCCGGGCGCGGGCGTCGCCGACGACAAGGCGATCTACTGCTTCGTGCCCGAGATGGTGCGTTTCTACCTCGGTGAGGAGCCGATCCTGGAAAACGTGCCGACCTGGCAATGCGCCCGGCACGACGATCTGAAATACGTCCTCGAACACCTGCCGGAACTCGTCGTCAAGGAGGTGCACGGCTCGGGCGGCTACGGGATGCTGGTCGGGCCGAAGGCGACGAAGGAGCAGATCGAGGCGTTTCGCCTGAAGCTCCTCGACCAGCCGTCGAACTACATCGCGCAGCCGACGCTGGCGCTCTCCACCGTGCCCACCTTCGTCGAGGAGGGCGTGGCCCCGCGCCATGTCGATCTGCGCCCCTATTGCCTCGTGGGCGAGCGGATCGAGCTCGTTCCCGGCGGGCTCACCCGCGTGGCGCTGACCGAGGGCTCGCTGGTGGTGAATTCCAGCCAGGGCGGCGGGGTCAAGGATACCTGGGTGCTGGCGGAATGAGTGGCGCCGGAATCTCATATACCAAGTGGGGCGCCGCATCGCTGCAGAGGGCGGACGAAAAGGTTTCCCTGCGGTTAACAGCGCCAGAATATTTCTATAATAACAACAATCTACGAGATTGCTCGCCAGCGAGCAACTCCGGCCGGACCGCAATGGGCGCGCCATGCTGAGCCGGACCGCCGCCAATCTCTACTGGCTCGCCCGCTACATGGAGCGGGCCGAGACCGCCGCGCGATTCCTCCAGGTCGGCGCCCGCATCGCGCTCGTGCCCAATACCGGTCACGGCTACCGCAACGAATGGGACGCGCTCCTGCGCGCCGCCGGCACCGCCGACGCCTTCGCCCGCAAGTACGGCGAGCCGATCCAGCGCAACATCGAGAGCCATCTCTTCTTCGATCACGACAACCCCTCCTCGGTCGCCGCCTGTCTGCGACGCGCGCGCGAAAACGGTCGGATCGTGCGCACCGCGCTCACCGCGCAGGTCTGGGACGCGCTCAACACCGCCTACCAGGAACTGCGCGAGCTCGAACGCACCCCGCGCGGCGAGCTGTCGATGGTGGCGCTGACCGACTGGACCACGCGCACCACCGCGCTCGTGCGTGGCGCCATCGACGCCACGCAGCTCAGGAACGACAACTACGACTTCCTGCATCTCGGCTACCACCTGGAACGCGCCGACAACACCGCCCGGCTTCTCGACGTGAAGTACTATGTCCTGCTGCCGCAGGTCGAATTCGTCGGCTCCGGGCTCGACAACTACCAGTGGATGACGCTCCTGCGCGCGATGTCGGCGCACCGGGCCTTCCACTGGGCCTATGGCGGCGAGGTCACCGCGGCGCGGATCGCGCATTTCCTGATCCTCAATCCGCAATGCCCGCGCGCGCTCATCACCTGCGTCGAGGGGATGAACGCCCATCTCGAACGCCTGGCGCGCGGCTACGGACGGCGCACGCCGGCGCAGTCGGCGGCACGACGGATGCTCGCCAAGCTCGCCGAGACCGAGGTCGAGGAGATCTTCGACGAGGGGCTGCACGAGTTTCTCTCGCGCTTCATCGACGAGGTCGGCGCCCTGGGCCAGACGGTGCATGACAGCTATCTCAGCGGGGACGTGCGATGAAGCTGAAGGTCGATCACGTCACCCGCTACCACTACGACCACCCGGTACGCGGCGTCGTGCAGAGCCACCGGCTGATCCCCTCGCGCTTCACCGGCCAGCGCGTGCAGAAATGGGACGTTACCGTCTCGGGCGGGATCAAGGGCGGCGGCTTCCGCGACGGCGGGGGCGACTGGGTGCAGGCATGGTCGGTGCCGGGCCCGGTCTCGGAGATCAGCGTTCGCGTGCAGGGGATCGTCGAGACCAAGGACCTCGCCGGCGTCCTGCAGCGTCACCGCGAGGTGATCCCGCCCGTCGCCTGGCTGCGCCCCACCGCGCCGACGCGGGTCGATGCGGCGCTCGCCGATCTGGGACATTCGGTCAGCGCCGACGACACGCTGGCGCTCGCCCATGCGCTTTCCGGCGCCGTCGCTGACGCCATCGCCTACCGCCCCGGCGCGACCCATGCCCACACGACGGCCGCCGAGGCGCTGGCCCTGGGCGAGGGGGTCTGCCAGGATCACGCGCATGCGCTCATCGCCTGCGCGCGCGTGCGCGACCTGCCGGCGCGCTATGTCTCGGGCTACCTCTTCGCCAGCGAGGACGACACCCCGCACGAGGCGGCGCATGCCTGGGCCGAGATCTGGGTCGAGGGGCTGGGCTGGGTCGGTTTCGACCCGTCGAACCGCTGCTGCCCGGACGAACGCTACATCCGCCTCGGCGCCGGCGCGGACGCGCGCGAGGCCGCCCCGATTCGCGGCATCGCCCGCGGCAACGGTCTGGAAAGCCTCGACGTCACCGTTGCGGTCGATGCGGTGCAGCAATAGACAGGGGCTTGATTCGCCCCGGAGATCTGCCATGACCTACTGCGTCGGACTGCGCCTCGATGCCGGCCTCGTGCTGCTGTCAGACACCCGCACCAATGCCGGCGTCGACAATATCGCCGTCTATCGGAAGATGTACCTCTATGAGGATCCGGGCGAGCGCGTTATCGTCCTTCTCGCCGCTGGCAGCCTCTCGGTCACCCAGACCACGATCGCCAAGCTGCAGGAAGCCATCGACGACCCCGACGCGACCGAGGCGACCTCGATCATGAAGGCGCATACGATGCTGGACGTGGCCGAGATCATCGGCAACCAGCTTTCCGAGGTGCGCCGCGACATTGACGAGAAGCTTGCCCCGCTGGGCCAGAACGCCGCGGCCAGCATGCTGGTCGCGGGCCAGCGCCGTGGCGGCGCGATGCGGCTTTTCCTGGTCTATGGCGAGGGCAATTTCATCGAGGCGACGGAGGACACGCCGTTTCTTCAGATCGGCGAGCACAAGTATGGCAAGCCGATCCTCGACCGGGTGGTACGGCGCGAGACCCTGCTTCTCGATGGCAAGAAGGCGGCGCTTCTGTCGATGGACTCGACCCTGCGCTCGAATCTCTCTGTCGGCATGCCGCTCGACCTCTGCCTGATCGATCGCGACGCCTGGCGCGTTGGCGAGTATCGCCGCATCGAGGCTGGCGACGAGCAGTTCCGGGCGATGTCCGAAGCCTGGTCGAACGCCCTGCGCGAAGCCTTCCGGAAGATATCGGTCTGACGCCGTCTCGTTTGGCGTGTACGGACCGACAAGACACAACACCTAGATGTGAAACCGCTTTCCGGGGCGATTATCTGCGTGACAAAGACGCGGGGCTGCGCTAAGAGCCGCGCTCAAGGGGGCCCGGATGACAGCAGAGAAGCAACCCGTTGATTCAGATGCCGTCACCCGCCAGAGTAATGGGGATGTGCTGATGAAACCCGAAATTTTCCTTCCCGACGATTACCGCCCGGCCGAGGGCGAGCCGTTCATGAACGAGCGCCAGCTGGAGTATTTCCGGCGAAAGCTCCTCGCCTGGAAGGAAGAGATCCTGAACGGCTCCAAGGAGACGCTGGCCGGGCTCGCCAACGGCACGCGCAACCTGCCCGACATGGCCGACCGCGCCTCGGAAGAGACCGACCGCGCGCTCGAGCTGCGCACCCGCGACCGGCAGCGCAAGCTGGTGGCCAAGATCGACGCGGCGCTGCGGCGGATCGAGAACGGTGAATTCGGCTATTGCGAGGTCACCGGCGAGCCGATCTCGCTCAAGCGGCTGGATGCGCGACCGATCGCGACCATGACGCTGGAAGCGCAGGAAAAGCACGAACGGCGCGAACGCGTGCATCGCGACAGCTGAGCCCGTCCGTGCCGTCGCTCCCATCGCGCCGCGCCCGACGGGTGCGGCGTTTCGATTTGTCAGCGGCCCGCCAGTGATCGCAGCATCAGGATGAACGACCCGCGCCCGATCCCGACACCGTCCGATCCACCCGCCGCGCTCGCCGGGTTGCGGGCGACCGTGATCGGGGCCGGTATCGGCGGGCTCGCCGCGGCCGCTGCGCTTTGCCGGCGTGGCGCCGAGGTCGCGGTCCTGGAACAGTCGCCCGAGATCACCGAAGTCGGCGCCGGCCTGCAGATCAGCCCGAACGGCGCGCGCGTCCTGGCGGCGCTCGGGCTTGATCCGGCAGCGCTTGGTGACCGGGCCGAGGCGCTCGAGCTGCGCGATCATCGCGGGCGGCTGGTCACGCGCATGGACCTGCCCGCCGCGCCCGGCTTCTTCCTCTGCCATCGCGCCGATCTGATCGTCGGGCTCGAGGCCGCAGCGCGGGACGCCGGCGCCGGCGTGCAGCTTCTTCAGCGCGTCGCCGCGGTCGAGTTGAACGACCGGGTCGCGGCGCGGATGCGCACCGGCGCGCGGCTGGAAGCGGGGTTGCTCATCGGCGCCGACGGCGTGCATTCGGTACTGCGGCCGGTGCTGAACGGCGCGTCGCGACCTTTCTTCACCGGCCAGGTCGCCTGGCGCGCGACGGTCCCTGGCGATGGCGCGGCTCCGGTCGTGCAGGTCTTCATGGGGCCGGGGCGGCATCTGGTCAGCTACCCGCTGCGCGGCGGCGGGCTGCGCAACATCGTCGCGGTCGAGGAACGTCGCGAATGGGCGGCCGAGGGCTGGAACCATGCCGACGACCCGGCGGCGCTACGCGCCGCCTTCGCGGGGTTCGGCGGGCCGGTGCCCGGCTGGCTCGCGGCGATCGAAAGCCCCTGGCTCTGGGGGCTCTTCCGCCACCAGGTCGCGCGGCACTGGCATGACGGGCGCGGCCGGGCGGTGATCCTGGGCGATGCCGCGCATGCGACGCTGCCCTTTCTCGCCCAGGGTGCGAACATGGCGCTGGAGGATGCCTGGGTGCTCGCCGCGGCGCTCGCGGCGCGGCCCGACGACGCGGCCGGGGCGCTTGCGGCGTACCAGGCGCGCCGGGCGCGCCGCTGCCGCGCGATCGTCGTCGCCGCCGACCGCAACGCCCGCGCCTACCATTTGCGCGCACCGATCGCGCGGGTCGGACATGCGCTCCTGCGGCTTGCCGGACGGATCGCGCCGGGCCTGGTGCTGGGGCGTTTCGCCTGGGTGCACGGCCACGACGTGACCCGCGACGGCTGAAAGCCTGCCGATGACGGGCGCGCGGCGGCGACCCCCATCGAGGGGGTCGCCACCGCCGGGGGCTGCGCCCCCGCGCCCGGCTCAGAGGTCGAGCGCGATCCAGACCGGCGTGTGGTCCGAGGGTTTTTCCCAGTCCCGCGGCGCGGTCTCGATCCAGGCATCTGTCAGCCGGTCGGCGGCCTGCGGCGAGAGCAGCAGATGGTCGATGCGGATACCGTCATCGCGCTGCCGCGCCGCGCCCTGATAGTCCCAGAAGCTGTACTGCCCCGGCCCCGGATGGCGCAGGCGCAGCGCGTCGTAGAACCCCAGCGCCTCGATGCGGCGGAAGGCGGCGCGGCTTTCGGGGAAGTAGAGCGCGTCCTTCACCCACGCCTCCGGCCGCGCGGCGTCGATCGGCTGCGGGATGACGTTCCAGTCGCCCGCCAGCACCACCGGCGCCTCGCTCGTCAGCAGGTCGCGGGCGCGGTCGCGCAGGCGCGCCATCCAGGCGAGCTTGTAGTCGAACTTGGGCCCCGGCGCCGGGTTGCCGTTGGGCAGGTAGAGCCCGCAAATGCGCAGCCCGGTGCCTTCGACCACGGCCTCGATCCAGCGCGCCTGGTCGTCGCCGTCGTCCCCCGGCAGGCCGCGCCTGACATCGGTCACGGGTGCCCGCGACAGGATCGCGACGCCGTTGAAGCCCTTCTGGCCATGGACCTCCAGCCGATAGCCGCGGCTCTCGATCAACTCGCGGGGGAAGGTTTCGTCGGTGGACTTGACTTCCTGCAGGACCGCGATATCGGGCGCGCTTTCATCGAGCCAGCGCTCCAGCACGGCCGCCCGCGCCTTGATGCCGTTGATGTTGAACGTCGCGATCTTCATGGGCCCCTCACCGGTTCCCGCCACCGAAACGGCCCGCATCCTCGGCCGCGCGGCGCAGCGCCAGGCCCTTGTTGACCGTCTCCTGCCACTCGGCCTCGGGGTCGCTGTCATAGACCACGCCGCCGCCCGCCTGGATGTAGAGCACCCCGTCCTTCACCACCGCGGTGCGCAGCGCGATGCACATGTCCATCTCGCCATTGGCGGCGAAATATCCCACCCCGCCGCCGTAGACGCCGCGCTTTTCGGGCTCCAGTTCGTCGATGATCTCCATCGCCCGGACCTTGGGCGCGCCGGAGACCGTGCCCGCGGGCAGGCCCGCCAGCAGGGCGGAGAGCGCGTCCTCGCCCTCGGCGAGTTCGCCGACGACGTTCGAGACGATATGCATGACGTGGGAGTAGCGCTCGATGATGAATTCCTCGGTCGGACGCACGGTCCCGATCCTGGCCACGCGACCGACATCGTTGCGGCCCAGGTCCAGCAGCATCAGGTGCTCGGCGCGCTCCTTCTCGTCGGCCAGCAGGTCGGCCTCGAACGCGCGATCCTCCTCGGGCGTCTGCCCACGCGGACGGGTACCGGCGATGGGGCGGATCGTCACTTCGCCGTCTCGCAGGCGCACCAGGATCTCGGGGCTGGCGCCGACGACATGGAAGTCGCCGAGGTCGAAAAAGAACATGAAGGGCGAGGGGTTGGTACGCCGAAGGCTCCGGTAGAGCGCGAAGGGCGGCAGCGGGAAATCCTGCGCCCAGCGTTGCGAGGGGACGACCTGGAAGATGTCGCCGGCGCGGATGTAGTCCCTGGCCTGTTCCACGGCGGCCAGATAGTCGGCCTTGGCGAAATTCGACCGCGCCTCGCCGACCTGCGCCGAAGATCCCAGCGCGCGGCCCATCCCGGCGGCCTCGCGTTCGAGGTCGCGCACCGCTTCCATCACCCGCTCGGCCGCCTGCGCATAGGCCGCCCGCGCCGAGAGGCCCGAACCGGCCCAGGCCGGCGCGACCACCGTTACCTCGCCCTTGACCCCGTCAAGCACGGCGACGACCGAGGGGCGCATCAGCACCGCGTCGGGCAGATCCAGCGGATCCGGGTTGACCTGCGGCAGCCGCTCGACCAGGCGGATCATGTCGTAACCGAGATAGCCGAAGAGCCCGGCGGCGATCGCCGGCAGGTCGGCAGGCATCGCGATGCGGCTTTCGGCAAGCAGCGCGCGCAGCGCCTCGAGCGGCGGGGCGTCCTGATCCTGCCAGGCGGCATCGTCGAAGCGCGCATCGCGGTTGATCCGCGCCTTCCCGCCGCGGCACTGCCAGATCAGGTCGGGCTTCATGCCGACGACCGAGTAGCGCCCGCGCACCTCGCCGCCGGTGACCGATTCCAGCATGAAACTGTCGCGCCGGTTGCCGACGAGCTTGAGATAGAGCGAGACCGGCGTGTCGAGATCGGCGGCCAGCCGCGCCCAGACCAGCTGGTTCTCGCCCCGCCGCCATCCGGCATCGAAGGTGGCGAAGTCGGGCATGAGCGATGCGTCGGACACCGGCGGCCTGCGCTCAGCGGAAGTTGGCGTGTACCGCTTCGATGGCGGCCTGGTTGAGCGAGATCCCCGCCTCGCGTTCGAGAGCGCGGGCGAAATAGGCGAAGACGTCCTGCGCCAGCGCGGCGCCGATCTGGTCGTCGATCGCGGAGATGAGTTGCCGGGTCTGCGCGTCCTCCGTGTCGGGATCGAGGCGGTCGGTGACCACGCCCATCAGCACCGCCGCGCCCCGCGGATGCATGACCGGCTCGCCAGGCTCGGCGGCGAAGAGTTCCTCGAGCAGATCGCCGGGCATATCCGGCAGGCGGTCGAGCCGGGTGATCGCCTCGAACCGGTCCGGCGCGAGCCCGGTCGCCTCGGCGAAGGCGTCGACCCCCTGGCCGGCGAGTTCGGCGCGCATCGCCCCGGCCTGCTCCATCAGCCGTTCGGCCACCAGCGCGGCGCGCGCGCCCGCTTCGGCCTCGTTGCGTATCTCGGCCAGTGGCCGCGGGGTCGGTGGCGTGACGCCGTCGAGCCGCAGCGCGAAAAGCCCGCCATCGGAGAGCGCGATCATCTCGGGAAAGTCGCCCTCGCGGGCCTCGCGGGCCGCGGCGCGGAACTCGGTATAGGCGGCGATCCCCTCGCTCTCGCCGGCCGACCAGTCGATGCGGCCGAGCTCCAGCGCGGTTTCCTGGGCCAGATCCTCGAGCGTCGCGCCGCCGGCGAGCAGGTCCTCGTAGAGGTCGAAATCGTCGGCGATGATGCGCCGGGCGCGATCGGCGGCCAGCTCGTCGCGCAGCTCGGGCATCGCCTCCTCGAAGGTGACTTCCTGCGCACTCAGGATCGCGTTCATCCGGAAAAGCGCCGGCCCGACCGGGCTGGGATGCGGTCCGGTCACCGCGCCGGGTTCCTCGAGCGCGAAGACCGCTTCCCCCGCCGCGCCGAGTTGCTCGCGCGACACGTCGCCCATGTCGGTGTCCTCGAGATCGAGCCCGCGCTCGGCGACCAGGTCCTCGAATTCGGTCGTGCCCTCCTCGAGCCGCGCCATCGCCGCCGCCGCCGCCGCCTCGTCGGGAAAGACCAGCCGCTCGACTAGCCGGCGCTCGGGCTGCACGAAGTCGGGCAGGCGCGACTGGTAGAGCGTGCGCAGCGCCGCCTCCTCGATCTCGATCTCGTCGTAGATCATCGGCGGCGCGATCCAGGCATAGGTCACGTGGCGGATCTCGGGCGCCGTGAAGCGCTCGATATTCGCCTCGTAATAGGCCTCCACCTGCGCCGCGTCCGGCGCGCCGACCGGTTCCTCCAGCATCTCCTCGGTCAGGGTGAAGACGGCAAACGAATGGCGCGTGGCATAGTAGTCGAGTAGCGTCGCGCGCAGGTTCGCCGGCGTGTCGACCGCGCCCGAGGTCGCCGCCTGCAGGATGCCGCGCGCGGTCTCGCGGCGCAGCTCGTCCTCGAATTCGCGCGGGCTCATGTTCACGTTCTGCAGCGCGAAGCGATAGGCCTCGCGGTCGAATTCGCCGCCCGGTCCGCGGAAGGCGGAGATCTGGGTGATCGCGCGGGTGACGTTCTCGTCGCCCAGCGAGAGGCCGATCCGCGCCGCCTCGGCATCGAGCGCGGCCTGCGCCACCAGCCGCGCCCGCACCATCTGGTCGAGCCCCATCGCCTGGATCTGCGCAAAGCTCATCGCCTGGCCGGTCTGCTGCTGGAAGCCGCGAATCTCCTGCTGCAGCGCGCGGGCGTAGCTGTCGACGGTGATCTCCTGCCCGCCGACCGAGCCGATCGCGCGCACCCGCTGGCCGAGGAAGCCGTCGATCCCGAAGCCCGCGAGCCCGAGGACCAGGAGGCCCATCAGGATCCAGACGAAGATGTTCTGCTTGCTCTTCGGCTTCGTCTTCTGCTCTTTGGCCATGCGGCGCGCCTTTCGGGCAATGCGAATGCGGCCTCTGTGTAAGGGCAGCGGCGCGGCGGGGCAAGCGGATAGCCCCGGCCATGGCGGGGCTGTGAAGGCATGCGAAGGGCGCGCCCGGCTTCCGCGTCCGGGCGTCTGACAGGCTCAGGCCAGCGCGGCGAGCCGGGCCTTGCTGATCGCGTCGGCTTCCTTGCCGTAGACCTCCTCGAAATGGTCGAAACGCGCCTCGAGCCAGGCGGTGCCCTGGGTGGCGCCGGCAAGCTGGCTCAGCAGGTCGTCGCGCGACGAGGCGGGCAGCGTGGCGCGGAACAGGTCCCAGCCGCGCTGCGCCGGGTCGCGGTCGAAGCCCAGAACCTGGCCCTTGAGGCCGGAGATGAGCGAGACCAATGCCCCCGAACAGGCCGAGGGGACATGGATGTCCACCCGATCGATCGCCTGCAGCAGCAGCGGCCCGGCCTGGGTCAGCCCTTCGCGCACGCCCATCCGCCCGGCAGTGCGGAAGGCGTGGTCGGAACTGTCGACGGCGTGGTGCTTGCCGTCGGTCAGCGTCACGCCGATGTCGATCACCGGAAAACCGAGCGGGCCGCGGGTCATCGCGTCCTGCGCCCCCTCCTCGACCGAGGGGATGTAGTTGCGCGGTACCGCGCCGCCCTTGACGGTCTCGTTGAACCGGAAGCCTTCGCCGCGCGGCAGCGGCTCAAGGATCAGCGCGACATCGGCGAACTGCCCCGCGCCGCCTGTCTGTTTGCGGTGGCGGTAGCGCACCTCGGCGCGGCCCGAGATCGTCTCGCGCCAGGCTACCTGTGGCTCGCGCGTCTCGACCGCCAGGCCGAAATCGGACTCGAGCGCCGCCAGCACCCGGCGCAGATGCTGCGGTCCCTGGGCGCGCAGCACGGGCTGGCCGGTCTCGTCCTCGGTCTCGTGGGCCAGGAACGGGTCGCATTCGGCAAGACGCGCGAGCGCGGTGGAGAGCCGCACCTCGTCGCGCTCGCTGCCGGGAATGAGGACGCGGGCCAGCATCGGCGGTGCGCTGGCGGCCCAGTCGGGTCGGGGCAGGGGGGCATCGGCGCCCAGCGGCAAGCCGGCACCGAGATGATCGGACTTCACCGCCAGCGCCACCTCGCCCGCCTGCATCGGCCCGCCGGCGCCACCGCCCGGCTTCTGCAGCCCGCCGAGATTGCCGCCCGCCAGCGTCTGCCCGATGGCGATGCCGTCCTCGAGCGCGCGGATCGCCACGACCTTGCCCAGATGCTTGCGGATCTGTGCCTGGAAGGCGACGGCGCGCGCCCCGCCCAGCCGCTCGCGCAGCCGCTCGACGCCCGGCGCCTCGTGGCGCAGCGCCTTCATCAGGCGGGTGACGCCGTTCGACCGTTCCGCCGCGCCGAGGAAGGCCGGGATCAGCACGTTCTCGCTCAGCTCCCGGCTGGCGATGGCGTAGAGCGCGCCGGTCGCCGGCTCGCGGTCCTCGATCAGCTCCTCGAGCAGCGAGTCGTCGTATTCCGACATCTGCTCGAGCAGTTCGCTGCGCGCCTCGGCCTCGCGCTCGGCGACCGGCCCCGCCGGCATCTCGATCAGCGCCGATTGCTGCCCGTCGCGATACCGCCAGGCGCGTTCCGAGATCAGGTCCACCGCCCCGACAACCGACTCGCCCTCGCGGATCGGGATCTGGCGCAGGACGATCGTGTGGTTGGAATAGCCCTGCAGCTCGGCGACGATATCGCGCACCCGCGCGCCCGAGGCGTCCATCTTGTTGATGAACAGGAAGCAGGGCGTGCCCGAGGCCTCGACGACCCTGAGCCAGGGAGCGGTCAGCATCGCCGCGTCGGGATCGGGCGGCACGACCAGCACCGCCGCGTCCGAGGCCATCAGCGCCCCCTGCGCCAGCGTCGCGTATTCCGACCCGCCGGGCAGATCGAGCGCGCACCAGGGCTCGCCCAGGAATTCGAAACTCGTGATCGTCAGCGGGTCCATCGCCTCGCTCGCCCCCCGGCCGCCGTCAAGCGTGGCCAGCTGCTGCACGAGTGTCGACTTGCCCGATTGCGACGGCCCCAGAACCGTTATGCACCGCATCGCCCCTCCCCCCATTTCGCTGCGCCGGTGGCCCGGCGTTCCCTTCGGCCGTCCCGCCTGCCTCAAGACGCGCGGGCCGGGCCGCCTCCATTGGTGATGATCGCCCGGCGCGGGGGCGCGCGTCAATCATCGAGTGCGCCCGTGGAGTGCGTCCATGGAGTGCGCGCGAATCGCGGTGCGACGCGGCGCGCGGAATGCAACAGCCGGCGGACTCGCTCACCTCTACGCAAGCACATCCCAAGGGGGCGCGCGAGAAAGTTTCATTGTGGTCACACTACACGGCTCTC
>SLPP01000028.1 GCA_007131945.1 Paracoccaceae bacterium
AGGGGCCAAGGGGGCCGGAGGGATTGCAGGCGATGAACATCCTGGTGCTGGGCGGCGGCGGGCGCGAACATGCGCTGGCCTGGGCGATCAAGCAGAACCCGAAATGCGACCGGCTGATCGTCGCGCCGGGCAATGCCGGGATCGCCGAGATCGCCGAATGCGCCACGCTCGACGCCGCCAAGCCCGCGCTGGTCGTACGGTTCTGCGAGGAGAACGCCGTCGATTTCGTCGTCATCGGCCCCGAGGCGCCGCTCGCCGCGGGCGTGGCCAATGCGCTGGCCGAGGCGGGCATCGCCGCCTTCGGCCCCTCGGCGGCCGCGGCGCGGCTGGAAAGCTCGAAGGCCTTCACCAAGGAGGTCTGCGACGCCTGCGGCGCGCCGACCGCCGCCTGGGCGCGCTTCACCGAGCCGATGGCGGCCAAGGCGCATCTCCGCGCGCATTTCCGGGCCGCGGAGGCCACGATCGTCGTCAAGGCCGACGGGCTGGCTGCCGGCAAGGGCGTGATCGTGGCCGAGACCGAGGAAGCCGCGCTGGAAGCCGTCGAGGCGATGTTCGCGGGCGCATTCGGCGCGGCCGGCGCCTCGGTCGTGATCGAGGAGTTCATGGAGGGCGAGGAGGCGTCGTTCTTCGTCCTCGTCGACGGCAAGGACGTGCTGCCGATCGGCACCGCGCAGGACCACAAGCGGGTGGGCGAGGGCGATACCGGGCCGAACACGGGCGGCATGGGCGCCTATTCCCCCGCCCCGGTACTGACCGAGGCGCTGCAGGCGCAGGTGCTGGAGCGCATCATCAGGCCCACCGTGGCCGAGATGGCGCGGCGCGGGGCGCCCTATCGCGGGGTGCTCTATGCCGGGCTGATGATCCATGAAGGCGCGGCGCGGCTCGTCGAATACAATGTCCGCTTCGGCGATCCCGAGGCGCAGGTGCTGATGATGCGGCTCGGCGCGCAGGCGCTCGACCTGATGCTGGCCTGCGCGCAGGGGCGGCTTGCCGAGAGCGCGGTGAACTGGGCCGACGATCACGCCATGACCGTGGTGATGGCGGCGAAGGGCTATCCGGGCGATTACGCGAAGGGCAGCGTGATCCGGGGGCTCGACGACCTGCCGGCCGATTCCTGGCGCATGGTCTTCCATGCCGGCACCGCGCGGGCGGATGGCCGGCTGGTCGCCAGCGGCGGGCGGGTCCTGAACGTCACCGCCCGCGGCGCCAGCCTGCGCGAGGCCCGCGACCGCGCCTATGCGATGGTCGACGCGATCGACTGGCCCGAGGGATTCTGCCGGCGCGACATCGGCTGGCGCGCGCTCTGAGCGCCGGCGCGGCGGGCGAGTGACGGCGCGGCGCCCTGCCCTTTTCCGCGCGTAAGCCGGTCAGGGAAGCGCGCCGGGAACGGGCGTCATCGCCGGGCTCGGCTCCATCGGCACGCGCCGGCCGGAACCGGGCGCGGCGGTCAGCCGGCCATCCTCGACCACGGCCTCGCCCCGGCGCAGCACCATCCGCGGCCAGCCGCGCACCCGCCGCCCCGCCCAGGGATTGTAGCCGGTGCCGTCATGCGTCTCGCCCAGCACGACCTCGCGCGCCGGATCCCAGAGCACGATGTCGGCCTCCATCCCCGGCGCGATGCGGCCCTTGCGGGCAAGCCCGAAAAGCCGCGCCGGCGCGGTCGCGGTCAGTTCGACGAAGCGCTCGGCGCCGAGCCGGCCGCCCGAGACCATGGCGTCGAACATCAGCGGCAGACGCATCCCGAGCCCCGGCTGGCCGTTCGCGATCTTCGGGAAGGGCGCGTCCCGGCCATGCGCGAACTTGCCGGTCTCGTCCAGCCGGTAGGGCGCGTGGTCCGAGGTGACGGCATCGAGATCGCCGGTCGCGAGGCCGTGCCAGAGCGCCTCCTGGTCGGCGGCGTCGCGCTGCGGCGGCGAGCAGAGGTAGCCGGCCACCGTCTCGGCCGGGCCGTCGAGGATGTCGGCCGTCTGGAAGAGGTAATGCGGGCAGGTCTCGGCCCGGACCGGGGCGCCGCGGGCGCGGGCGGCGCGGACCACCGCGAGCGCCTCGGCGCAGGAGATGTGGAAGAGCATCACCGGCTGGCCGGTGAACTCGGCAAACAGGCAGATCCGGCCCACCGCCTCGATCTCGGCTTCGCGTGGATGGGCGGCGGCGTGGAAGCGCGGCGCGGTCCGGCCCGCGGCCAGAAGCCGGCGCGTCATCCAGCGGATCATCCCGTCGTTCTCGGCATGCACGCAGACGAGTCCACCGGTCGCGCGCACGCAGGCCATGACGTCGAGGATCGCCTCGTCGCTCACCCGCACCCTGTCGTAGACGGTAAACAGCTTCACCGACCGGTGCCCTTCCGCCAGCAGGCGCGGCAGATCCTCGGTCAGGGTGCTGCCGCTGGTGTCCGAGACGATCATGTGAAAGGCGTAATCCGCCATCGCGCCTGCCTCGGCCCGCGCGGCGTAGTCGGCGACGACCTGCGCGAGGTTCATCCCCGGATGCTGCGCGGCGAAGGAGATCGTCGTCGTCGTGCCGCCGATGAGCGCCGAGGCGCCGGCGCTGGCGAAGCTGTCGGCATTCATCAGCCCGGCGCCCGAGAGTTGCTCGATATGGCAATGGCTGTCGACGCCGCCGGGCATGACCAGAAGGCCGCTGGCGTCGATCACCCGCGCCCCCGTCCGGGCCGCCGCCGCGCCCAGCGAGATGATGCGCCCGTCGCGGATGGTCACGTCGGTCGCGGCGCGGCCATCGGGACCGACGACCGTGCCGCCGCGAATGATGATCTCCGCCATGCCCTCGCCCCATTCTGCCCGCCGCGCGCCGGCGAAGCTTCGCCGATGTCGCGGCGCTTGACCAGCGGCGGCGGCTCTGGACCCGCGCGGTGGCTTCTGGTCTGATGCCGGCGATCCCGGGGGTGCCGCATGACGATCCATGTCCTGAACCCGAATTCCAGCCTCGCCGTCACCGAGGCGATCGCGCGCACGGTGGCGCCGATGCAGGCCGTCGCGCCGGTGCCGATCCGCTGCCACCGGCTGGAGGACGGCCCGCCGGGGATCGAGACGCAGGCGCAGGTCGATGGCGTGGTGGCGCCGCTTCTGGCGCAGGCCGCCGCGCTCGAGGTCGGGACCTCGGCCTTCGTCATCGCCTGTTTTTCGGACCCCGGCCTCGCGGCGCTGCGCGAGAGCAGCGCGCGGCCGGTGCTCGGCATCGCCGAATCGGCGGTGCTGACGGCGATGACGCTCGGCCAGCGCTTCGGCATCGTCTCGATCATGTCGCGCTCGATCCCGCGGCATCTGCGTTACCTCGGCGCGATGGGGGTGCGCGACCGCCTTGCCGCCGATCTGCCGCTGGAGCTGGGCGTGGCGGAGCTTTCCGACCGCGCCGCGACCTGGGCACGGCTGGTCGCGGTGGGCCGCGAGCTGACCCGCGCCGGGGCCGAGGCGGTCATCCTCGGCTGCGCCGGCATGGCGGATTACCGCGCCGATCTTGAGGCCGAGCTCGGCCGCCCCGTCATCGACCCCACGCAGGCGGCCTGCGCCCTGGCCATCGGCCGCCTCGCCCTTGCCCGAGCCGAAGGAGAAAGCCCCGCATGAGCCGCCTGACCGAGGATGCCGCCGGCGTCTACGTGATCGCCGTCACCCCCTTCCTGCCCGACGGCGCGATCGACCGCGCCAGCATCGACCGGATGGTGGACTTCTACCTCGGGGCCGGGGCGAACGGGCTCACCGTGCTCGGCATGATGGGCGAGGCACCGAAGCTCACACCGGACGAGTCACTTTCCGTGGTGCAACAGGTGCTGGCGCGGGTCGGCGGGCGGGTGCCGGTCGTCGTCGGCGTCTCGGCGCCGGGATTCGCCCAGATCGCGGGGCTGAGCGCGGCGGTGATGGATGCGGGCGCGGCCGGCGTGATGATCGCGCCGCCGGGCAGCCTGCGCACCGACGAGCAGATCGTGACCTATTACCGGCAGGCGGCCGAGTTCATCGGCGAGACCCCCTTCGTGCTGCAGGACTTCCCGCTGGTGACCGGCGTGCAGATCGCGGTGCCGGTCATCGCCCGCATCGTCGCCGAGGTCCCGACCTGCGTCTGCCTCAAGCACGAGGACTGGCCGGGGCTCGACAAGATCGGCGCGCTGCGCGCCGGGGGGCGGCTTTCCCGCCGCATCTCGATCCTGTGCGGCAATGGCGGGATGTTCCTGCCCGAGGAGATGGCGCGCGGCGCCGACGGGGCGATGACCGGCTTCGCCTTCCCCGAGATGATGGTCGATGTCGTCCGCCACATGGCCGCCGGCGAGGTCGAGCGCGCGCATGATCTCTTCGACGCCTACCTGCCGCTCGCCCGCTACGAGCAGCAGCCCGGCGCGGGCCTCGCGGTGCGCAAGCATGTCCTCGCCCGGCGCGGGGTTATCGCCCATGACGCCCTGCGCCGCCCGGGCGCGAGCCTGACCGCCGCGACCCGCGCCGAGGTCGACATGCTGCTGGCGCGGCAGGAACGCCGGCTGCGGGAACTGGGCTAGACGGCGGGGTTGCAATCACGCCGCGACCCGCGCAGCATGGTGCCATGTCCGCTGCGCTTCCGCCTGCCCCACCCTTGCGCCAAGCGCTCGAGGTCGCGCTCTATGCCAGCGATCTCGAGGCCTGCGCGGCCTTCTACGACAAGGTGATCGGGCTCGAACGCGGGCCGGAAGTGCCGGGGCGGCATGTCTTCTTCCGCCTCGGCGACGGCATGCTGCTGCTCTTCAACCCCGAGGTCTCGGCGCGGCCGCCGGGCAACCCGGCCCTGCCGGTGCCGCCGCATGGCGCGCAGGGGCCGGGGCATCTGTGCTTCGCTGCCGAGCGCGCGGCGATCGCGGCCTGGGCCGCCCGGCTGCGCGCGGCCGGCGTCGAGATCGAGGCCGAGTTCGATTGGCCCAACGGCGCCCGCTCGCTCTATATCCGCGACCCGGCCGGCAATTCGATCGAGTTCGCCGAACCCGGGCTCTGGGCGCGGGATCCCGGCGGCTGACGGCGAAACCGGCCGGCGCGCGCGTTGATTTCGGCATGGATGCCGGCATGGGGGATGGCATGGGGGATGGCATGGGGGATCGCCGGCGCGCCGACCCTGCCGCTTCCGCGACCGACCCGGCAAGGCGCTCGGATCCGTTCCGCAGCTATTGAAGCAATTCGCACACGATCGCCGCAT
>SLPP01000066.1 GCA_007131945.1 Paracoccaceae bacterium
ATGGCGCCGAAGATACCGACCGTCATCACGGTCGGGATCAGGATCTGCATGGTGGTCACGCCGAAATTGCCAAGACCGGCATTCAGCCCCAGCGCCAGACCCTGTTGGCGTCTGGGAAAGAAGGTGCTGATATTGCTCATCGAGGCCGCGAAGTTTCCGCCGCCGATGCCCGACAGCAGCGCCGCAAGCTGGAACTTCCACAAGGGCGTTTCGGGGTCTTGCAGGAACAGCCCCGTCAGCACGGCCGGCGGGATCAGCAGCGCCGTGGTCAGGAAGACCGTGTTCCGCCCGCCCGCAATGCGGATCATGAAAGAGGCCGGGATGCGCAGCGTCGCCCCGGTCAGACCGGCGATTGCCGTCAGCGTGAACAGTTCGGCCTGGGTGAAGGGAAAGCCCGCATTGAGCATTTGCACGGTGATGATGCCCCACATCAGCCAGACGGCGAAGCCGCAAAGCAGGTTGGGGATCGAGATCCAGAGGTTGCGGTTCGCCACCCCCTTTCCCGTCTGCTCCCAGAACGCCGTGTCCTCGACGTCCCATTTTTCCATGTCCTTGGCCATTTTATCTCCTACTGGCTTTCGGCCTTCGTTCCCGGTCAGGATCAACCTGGACCCTGGTTGAGCTTGTGACGGGTCCGGCCTGATGCCGGCCCCGTCCGTTGAGATCACTTGGCGCCGGCAGTCTCGCTCGGCGGCTGTTGCAGCCGTTCGAGCGCCTTGCGCAGATCATCGATCGACTTGAAGCGGGCGGTGAGTTGCAGGCCCGAGCCACGTTCGGCCAGTTCGACCTTCTCCGACCCGGCGAAGAGCGTCGCCAGTTCCGCTTCCGCGAGCTTCTTTTCCTGCGCCTCGTGGGCGATCTGGCGGTCGACCGACGAGATGACGTATTCGTCGCCGAACCCGCCCTCGGGCTCCTTCAGCCACATCAGGCAGACTGCCCAGCTGATGAAGGCGCCCGCGGCGATGATGAAGAAGAAGGTCGAGGCATCGACGAACATGAAGACGAAGAGGTAGAAGACCGCGCCGACATTGCCGTAGGCCCCGGCCATGCCCGAGATCTGCCCGGTCACCCGCCGCTTGATCGAGGGGATGATGCCGAAGGTCGCACCTTCCGCGCCCTGGACGAAGAACGAGCACATGATGGTGAAGGCGATGGCGACGATCAGCGGCCAGTTGGAGTCGAGCAGCCCCATGAGCACGAAGCCCACGCCGATGCCGAACATGTAGGCCATCATGACGAAGCGGCGGTTGCCGAAACGGTCGGAAACCAGCCCGCCCATGGGCCGGGCGAACAGGTTGACGAAGGCGAAGGCCGATGCGATCAGGCCGGCGGCCACGGCCGAGAGCCCCCAGGTTTCGAGAAAGAACATCGGCAGCATCGACACCACCGCAAGCTCGGCGCCGAAATTCGCGAAGTAGGTGATGTTGAGCGCGGCGACCGACTTGAACGGGTACTTGTCGTCCTCGGGCACGCCCTTCTTCAGGATCGGTATGTTCACCCTGAGCGCCTGGAATACCTGCCAGGCCACGATCACGGCGATGGCGAAGTAACAGATCGCCGCCGTCATCGGATCGATGTAGCCCATGAGCTGAACGCGGTAGACAAGGATCGACAGGATCCCGACCAGCGGCACGATGAAGATGCACAGGAGCACCAGGTCGCCCCAGCTCGACACTTCCAGCGCCGAGGCCTTGCGCGGCTTCTTGTGGGTGTCCTTGGTCGGCCCGTCGGTGATCACGAACCAGTAGAAGATGCCGTAGGCCGCAATGACCGCGCCCGAGGTGGCGATCGCATAGCGCCAGCCATCGTCGCCGCCAAAAAAATAGAGCGCGATCGTGGGCAGCGTCATCGCCCCGGCGGCCGAGCCGAAATTGCCCCAACCGGCGGCGAAACCCTCGGCGAAGCCGATGCTGCGCGGCGGAAACCACAGCGCGACCATGTGGATGGTCACCACGAAGGAGGCGCCGATCGAGCTGAGCACCAGCCGCGACATGAACAGCACTTCGCGCGTGTCGCCGAAGGCGAAGACCCAGGTCGGGATCGCCATCAGCACCATCAGTACCGAGAAGACGCGCCGCGGGCCGTAGCGGTCGAGCGCCATGCCGACGATGATCCGCGCCGGGATGGTCAGGGCGACGTTGGCGATGGCGAAGAGGCGGATGTCGTCGCGGGTCAGCCAGTCGACCGAGGCCAGCATCGAGCTGGCCAGCGGCGCCATGTTGAACCAGACGTAGAAACACATGAAGAAGGCGATCCAGGTCAGGTGAAGGGCCTGGATCTCCTTGTTCCTGTATCGGAACAGATCGCTGACTTGCATGTCGAACCTCGAAGACGGGACGCGCGCGGCTTATTCGGCGTGCGTGGGAATGATCAGCAGCGGGCAGTTCGCGCGGCGCGCGAGGAAGGCCGAGACCGAGCCGAAGGTCATGTGGTCGAATTCCTCGACCAGCGCGTCGATCCGCTTGGTGATGAAGCTCAGCGGCCCCGGGTCGGGCTTGTGGCTGTGCCGCGCCATGACCAGTAGGTCCGGCTGGCGTTCCTCGATGGCGCGAAGGATCATCTTGCGCGCGTCGCCCTCGGCCATCAGCACATGCGCCTCGAACCCGGCCGCGGCCAGTTCGGCGGCGGCACGCTCGGTGCCGGCCTTCTGCTCGGCATATTGCGAGCTGAAGAGCTCGTCGACCTCGGCGGTGGAACTGCCGACATCCTCGACCACGGAGATCAGGGTTATCACGGGTTTCAGCGGCCCGAGGAGGCTCTTCACCGCCTCCAGCGCGATATTGGCGTTTCTCGAATTGTCATAGGCCAGCAGCACGTTCATCGGCGACTCCATGATCGGACCGACCGGGGCGGTCTCGCCGGGACACCGCCATGTCGGCCGCAGCGAAAACTTGACGCAGATCAAGTTTTGGCTGCGGGTGCCGAGAAATCGGACACGAATTGGAATCCGCATGTCCTGCAGTTGAAAAACACGTGAGGGATACATGCGGATGCAGCGATCGCGGCTTGCACCCTTGGAGTTGCCGATTGATAATTGTCACCCAGAGAATCGCCGGAAAGTTGCCAATGCGCCCAGAAGACCTGCCCGAAGTTCGCCATCTGCCGCTGTTCCGCGACATGGACAAGAACAACTTCGACGAGCTTCTCGGCCGATCCTACGACCAGACCTTTCCCGCCGGGCTGGAGATGATCCGCCAGGGTGATCCGGCCGATTTCCTGCACGTCGTGCTCGACGGTGCGGTCGAGCTTTACGGGAAATGGGGCGGGCGCGAATGCACGATGGCGGTGATCCGCCCGGTCAGTACCTTCATCCTCGCGGCCTGCATCAAGGACTTACCCTACCTGATGTCGGCGCGCACGCTGGAGCGGTCGCGCATCCTTCTCATCCCGGCACCGGATCTGCGCACGACCTTCCGCCGCGATACCGAATTCGCCGTTTCGGTGATCAACGAGCTTGCCGCCTGCTACCGCGCGGTCGTGCGCAACACCAAGGGGTTGAAGCTGCGCAACTCGCGCGAGCGGGTGGCGTCCTATTTCCTGCGCCAGTCGCGGCTGCTCGACGATGCGCCCAGCTACATGCTGCCGGTCGAGAAACGCCTGCTTGCCTCCTATCTCGGCATGACGCCCGAGAACCTGTCGCGTACGCTCAAGGCGCTCGAGTCGCACGGGGTGAAGGTCAACGGCATGCGGGTGATCATCACCGACCGGGTGAAACTGGCCGAACTGGCGCAGCCTGACATCCTGATCGACGGACCCGACCCCGACGCGCTCGGCAGCGGCTCGAGCCTGCCGCCGGTGCAACGCCGGGCCTGATCAGAGCGGCAGGCCGGCGTCGGACTTCAACTCGTTCATCACGATCTGGCTGTGCACCCGCGCGACCGCCGGATGCGGCAGCAGACGCTGGTGGATGAGCCGGTTGAGCGCGGCAAGATCGGCGCACCAGATGCGCAGCAGGTAGTCGGCCTCGCCGGTCAGCGTCCAGGCATTGACCACCTCGGCCTGATCGCGGATCAGCTGTTCGAAGCCTTTGGCACCGTCGGGCGTGTGCGTCGCCATCTGCACCTGCACCAAGGCCTGCACCGTCAGCCCGATACGGGCCGGGTCGAGCCGCGCGGCATAGGCGGTGACGTAACCCTCGGCCTCGAGCCGGGCGCGGCGGCGCGCGGCCTGGCTGGGCGACAGGTTCACCCGCGCCCCCAGCGCCTGCGCGGTCAGCATCGGATCGGCCTGGATCGCCGCGAGGATCTTCGTGTCGGTCGGGTCCAGCATGACGAATTATCGCATTGATCTGGAAAAACATGCGAATCTGGCGCGCAAGGCGCGCCCATACTGCCAGAATTCGCGCGCACAACGCAAGCTCTTCGCGTTATGATGCATATCAGATCACGAATTAGGAGGAGATCACCATGGGCCCCTTCCCGCACGCCGCCCCGAAAGCCGCCATCTCGACCGAGAACCCCGCCGGCACCGACGGTTTCGAATGGGTCGAGTTCGCGCATCCCGAGCCCGAGAAGCTGCGTGAGCTCTTTACCCGCATGGGCTACACGCTGACCGCGAAGCACAAGACCAAGGCGATCGAACTCTGGCAGCAGGGCGACATCACCTATGTGCTGAACGACGAGCCCGGCAGCCATGCCCGCGCCTTCGTCGAGGAACACGGCCCCTGCGCGCCCTCGATGGCCTGGCGCGTCGTCGACCGGTTCAAGGCGTTCGAACATGCCGTTGAAAAGGGCGCCAAGCCCTATGACGGTCCTGCGAAAACGATGGACCTGCCCGCGATCGTCGGCATCGGCGGCTCGCTGATCTACTTCACCGACGCCTACGGCACCGAGGATCTCAAGGGCCCCTATGCGGCCGAGTTCGACTTCGTTGCCGATCCCAAGCCCGCGGGCGTGGGCTTCTACTACCTCGACCACCTGACCCACAACGTCCACAAGGGCAACATGGATGTCTGGTTCCGCTTCTACGGCGACATCTTCAACTTCAAGGAGATCCGCTTCTTCGACATCGAGGGCAAGTTCACCGGGCTGCTGTCCCGCGCGCTGACCTCGCCCTGCGGCCGCATCCGCATCCCGATCAACGAGGACCGGGGCGAGACCGGGCAGATCGTCGA
>SLPP01000347.1 GCA_007131945.1 Paracoccaceae bacterium
TACCAGTGCAATGCCTGCCTGGAACCCTTCGACTATTTCAAATGCATCTGAGGCACGCATGGCCCGTTTTCTGCCCCTCGACGTCATCGACGTGAAGAAGGACACGCGCGACGCCGTCGTCGTGACGCTCCGCCCGAAACCCGACGACGCCGACAGGTTCCGCTTCGTCCAGGGCCAGTACCTGACCTTCCGCCGCGACTTCGACGGCGAGGAGTTGCGCCGCTCCTACTCGATCTGCACCGGCCTCGACGAGGGCTGCCTGAAGGTCGGCATCAAGCGCGTCGATGGCGGCGCCTTCTCGACCTGGGCGAACGAGAACCTCGCCCCCGGCGCGGTGCTTGAGGCGATGCCGCCGATGGGCAACTTCCACCTGCCGCTGGACCCCGCCAGGGCCCGCCACTATCTCGGCTTCGCCGGCGGCTCCGGCATCACGCCGGTGCTCTCGATCCTCAAGACCGTGCTCCGGCGCGAGCCGAGATCGCGCTTCACGCTCGTCTATGCCAACCGCCAGATCAGCTCGATCATGTTCCGCGAGGAGCTGGAGGATCTGAAGAACACCTATCTCGGCCGCCTCTCGGTCCTGCATGTCCTCGAATCCGAGGGCCAGGAGATCGACCTCTTCACCGGCATGATCGACGAGGGCAAGATGAAGGCGCTCTTCACCCACTGGGTCGATCCGGCGACGGTCGACGCCGCCTTCATCTGCGGCCCCGAACCGATGATGCTGACCATCGCCGCCAGCCTGCGCGACCACGGTCTGCGCGACGACCAGATCAAGTTCGAACTCTTCGCCTCCGGCCAGCCGGGCCGGGCGAAGAAGAAGGCCGAAACCCGCCTCGCCGACAGCGCCGAGGCCTGCGAGGCCACCGTCACGCTCGACGGCACCACCCGCAGCTTCCGCATGCCGAAATCGGGCGAGAGCCTCCTCGACGCCGCCCTCGGCGCCGATCTCGACGCGCCCTATGCCTGCAAGGCCGGCGTCTGCTCGACCTGCCGCGCCAGGGTGCTGGAGGGCGAGGTCGAGATGCGCGTCAACCACGCGCTCGAGGATTACGAGGTCGAACAGGGCTACGTGCTGACCTGCCAGTGCTACCCGCTCTCCGACCGCATCACCGTCAGCTACGACCAGTGAGGCCGCCATGGACATGACGATCGAGGACTATCTGGCGCAGGGCGGCAAGCTGACCTCGCCGGCCAATGTCCCGCCGCGCTACCGGGGGGAACTCCTGCGCCTGATGGCGACCTTCGTCGACAGCGAACTCGCCGGTTCCGCCGGCTTCGCCGACGCGATCAACGACGCGCCCGGCATCAAGAGCCGCATCGCCGCGGCGCGGATCGTGCTCGAGAAGGCCGACCATGCCGAGCGCGTGCTCAAGGTCATGGCCGAGTTCGGCGTCGATACCGCGCGCTACGAGGGCGTGCATCCCTGGGCCGCGCGGCTCGCGCGCGAGGCCGATATCGGCGCCTCGCGCCAGGGCGGGGACATGCGGCTTTCCGTCTTCCACTACCCGCTCCAGGGCTGGGTCGATGCGGTGGTGATGAACGTCCTGCAGGGCGCGGCCGCCGTGATCCAGCTTCAGGAATTCGCGAAACTCTCCTACCAGCCGCTGGCGGAGGTCTTCCGCGGCCTCGCCCCGCGCGAGACGCGCCATTACGAACTCGGCCGCGAGGGGCTGGCGCAGGTCGTCGCGACCGAGGACGGGCGCGATCAGGCCCGCGCCTCGCTCGCCTACTGGACCCCGCGCGTCGAGGCCGGGTTCGGTCCCGCCGGCTCGTCGCGCTTCGCCACGCTTTCCCGCTTCGGCCTGCGCCACCGCCCGAACGAGGCGCTGCTCGCCGACTGGCGGGCCGAGACCGGCGCGGTGCGCGCGCAGCTCAACCTGACCTGAGGACGGCCGCCATGACCGACCAGAGCCCGATCCGCCTGAAAAGCTACATCTGCGGCGAATGGAAGGCCGGCGCCCGCGACGGGGCCGAGCTGCGCGACGCGGCGACCGGCGAGGTCGTGGCGGTGATCGACGCGACCGGCCTCGACATGGAAGCCGCGCTCGACCACGGCCGCAAGGCGGGCGCGAAACTGCGCGCGATGTCCTTCCACGAACGCGCGCTGATGCTCAAGGCGCTCGGGCAGGAGCTGATGGCGCAGAAGGACGACTTCCACCCCCTGTCGCTGGCCACCGGGGCGACGCCGAAGGACGGCTGGGTCGATATCGAGGGCGGCATCGGCACGATGCTCGGCTACGCATCCAAGGCCCGGCGCGAGCTTCCCAACACGCGCGTGCTGACCGAGGGCGCGGTGGAGCCGCTGGCCAGGGACGGCAGCTTCGCCGCCCAGCACATCCTGACGCCGCTCTTGGGCGTCGCGATCCACATCAACGCCTACAACTTCCCCTGCTGGGGGATGCTGGAAAAGCTCGCGCCGACGCTCATCGCCGGCATGCCCGCGATCGTCAAGCCGGCGAGCCAGACAGCGTATCTGACCGAACTCATGGTCCGCCGCATCGTCGCCACCGGCCTCCTGCCCGAGGGCGCGCTGCAGCTCGTCTGCGGCTCGGTCGGCGATCTCCTCGACCATGTCACCGGCCAGGACGTCGTCACCTTCACCGGCTCGGCTTCCACCGGCCGCAAGCTGCGCGCGCACCCCGCCATCATCGAGAACTCTACCCGTTTCACGATGGAGGCCGACAGCCTCAACAGCTGCATCCTCGGCCCCGACGCGCTGCCCGGCACGCCCGAATTCGACCTCTTCATCCGCGAACTCGCCGCCGAGATGACAGTGAAGGCGGGCCAGAAATGCACCGCCATCCGCCGCGCCTTCGTTCCCCGCGCGCAGGTCGAGGCCGTCCGCGACGCGCTCTCCGAACGGCTGGCGAAGCTCCCCGCCGGCCTGCCCGGCG
The DNA here is from genome assembly GCA_007131945.1 of Paracoccaceae bacterium. GTDB lineage: Bacteria > Pseudomonadota > Alphaproteobacteria > Rhodobacterales > Rhodobacteraceae > Pararhodobacter. Next base: position 2,898 of record SLPP01000347.1, read on the forward strand.
ACGAGAAGACCCGGATGGGCGCGCTCGCCAGCCTCGACCAGCGCGAGGAGGTCCGCGCCCGCATCCGCGACCTTTCCGCCGACGGCGAGATCGTCATCGGCGATCCCGCCCGCGTCACCACCGCCTCGGGCGACCCCGAACGCGGCGCCTTCCTCAACCCGGTCGTCCTCTACTGCGACCGCCCCGGCGAGGCGCAGGCCGTGCACGATGTCGAGGCTTTCGGCCCCGTCTCGACGCTCATGCCCTACGACGACCTCGACGAGGCCGTGGCGCTGACCCATCGCGGCAAGGGCTCGCTCGTCGCCTCGGTCTTCACCGACGACCCCGCCGTGGCCGAGGCCGCCACGCTCGGCATCGCCCCCTTCCACGGCCGCGTGCTGATCGGCAACCGGGCCAGCGCCAGGACCTCGACCGGCCACGGCTCGCCGCTCTACATGCTGGTCCATGGCGGCCCGGGGCGCGCCGGCGGCGGCGAGGAGATGGGCGGCATCCGCGGGGTGAAGCACTTCATGCAGCGCAGCGCCGTGCAGGCCACCCCCCGCCTGCTGAGCGCCGTCACCGGCCGCTGGACCCAAGGCGCCGAGACCCGCGAGGATATCCACCCGTTCCGCAAGTCGCTGACTGACCTGCGCATCGGCGACCGGGTGGTGACCGAAAAGCGCACCGTGACGCTCGACGATATCGAGCATTTCGCGCGTTTCACCGGCGACACCTTCTACGCCCACATGGACGAGGACGCCGCCCGCGCCAACCCGTTCTTCGAGGGCCGCGTCGCGCATGGCTACCTGATCGTCTCCTTCGCCGCCGGGCTTTTCGTGCAACCCGATCCGGGCCCGGTGCTGGCCAATTACGGCGTCGACAACCTGCGCTTCCTGACGCCCGTCAATCCCGGCGACACGCTCGGCGTCGAGCTCACCTGCAAGGAGATCAATCCCCGCCAGGACGGCGATTACGGCGAGGTGCGCTGGGACTGCCGGGTGACCAACCAGAAGGACGAGGTCGTCGCGCAATACGACGTGCTGACCATGGTCGCCAAGACCTGGCCCGCCTGACCCCGCTGCCCGGACCCGGCGGCTCAGACCCCCAGCGCGCCGCGCAGCATCGGCAGCGCCGCCGCCGCGACCAGACCGACGAGCGCACCGAGCACGATCATCCGCCCGCGCTGCCCGGAAGCGGCGGCCACGCCGGCGAGCGCCGCGCAGATCAGCCCGTAATAGGCCATGACGATCAGGTCCATGGACCGAGCCTAGCACGGGCCGGCCCGTCGCGCCACGCCCGGCTCAGGCCGCCGCCTGGCTTGCCAGCATGTCGCGGACCATCGGGATCACCTTCTCGCCGTAGAGCCGGATCCCCTCCATCAGCTCCTCGTGCGGCTGCGGCCCGGTCGAATACTTCAGGTCGAACCGCTGGATGCCCAGCCCCCTGACCGCGCGCACGATCTTGCGCGCCACCGTCTCGGGCGAACCGACGAAGAGCGCGCCATGCGCCACCTCGGCGATGAAGCGGTCCTTCGTCACCGGCGGCCAGCCGCGCTCGCGCCCGATGCGGCCGAACATCGCCTGGTAATGCGGCCAGAGTTTTTCCCGCGCGTCCTGGTCGGTCGCGGCCACGAAGCCCGGCGAGTGCACGCCGATCGGCCGCGCCTCCTGCCCGGTCTGGGCGATGGCGCGGTGGTAGAGGTCGACGAAGGGTTTGAACCGCAGCGGGTCGCCGCCGATGATCGCCAGCATCAGCTGCAGGTCGTGCCGCACGACGCGGATGACCGATTCGGGGCTACCGCCGACGCCGATCCAGGTGGTCAGGGGCTGGCCCAGCCGCGGATAGACCGCCGCCTGCTTCAGCGGCGCGCGGGTCTTGCCCTGCCAGCTCACCGTCTCCTCGCGCAGGAGCCGGGCGAATATCTCCAGCCGCTCCTCGAACAGCAGGTCGTAGTCCTGCAGCTCGTGGCCGAAGAGCGCGTAGCTCTCGGTGAACGAGCCGCGGCCGAGGATCGCCTCGGCCCGCCCGTTCGAGACCGCGTTCAGCGTCGAGAACCGCTGGAACACCCGCACCGGATCGTCGGTCGAGAGCACCGTGACCGCCGTCCCCAGCCGGATGCGCCGCGTCCGCCCGGCGATCGCGGCGAGCACGATCTCGGGCGCCGAGATGGCGAAATCGTCGCGGTGATGCTCGCCAAGCCCGATGAAGTCGATGCCCA
>SLPP01000282.1 GCA_007131945.1 Paracoccaceae bacterium
CCGGCGCGTCATGGTCGAAGGCCAGATGGTCATGCCCGCCGATCACCAGCGTGCCCGCGGGCAGGTCGGGCAGGATCGCCCGATCCGGCGTCACGCCCGCACCCCCGTAGTGATCGCCTGTTACGGTCCGGCGGTGCGCAGCGTCGTGCATTCTTCAACAAATCCTCACGAAATCTCTCGAGCTCCCCCAAGCGGATCTGGTGGCAATCGTCGAGGATGGGACTCGTTTCCAACAAGGGAGAAGCACGATGACCAAGTTCGCGATTATTCCTGATCCGCGCCGTGCGGCGCTGGTCGCCACTGTGCTGACGATTGGTGGCGCTGCTGCTGCCGCCGACCTGCCCTATCACGGCGACGGGCACGTTATGGTGACACCCGACGAGCTTGAATGGGGCGACATCGCCTCGATGGCGGCGCCGGCGCAGATTGCGGTGATCGAGGGCGATCTGAGCGCTGCGGAGCCCTTCACCTTCCGCCTGCTGCTGCCGGCGGGATACAAGATCCTGCCGCATGTTCATCCCGAATACGAGCGGGTGACCGTGATCTCCGGCACGCTCCACTTCGCGCATGGCGAGGAGTTCGACCGTGACGCGACCATGGAACTGCCCCAGGGCAGCTTCGCGGTCATGGCGCCCGGCGAACCGATGTTCGGCTATGCCTCTGAGGACACGGTGATTCAGTTGCACGGCACGGGGCCCTGGGGTATCGACTACATTCGCGACGAGGACGATCCTCGCTCCTGAGGCGCGGCAAACCCGAGAACAATCGGAGCGCATCGATGCCCTCGCGCATGGCCGGCGGGGCATGGGACCGTCGCAGTCGATGGTGCATGTGGTGCCCACATCACCATGGCCTGCGCCCGGTCATGCTTTGCCGTTCGACGCCGGGAAGTGGAACGCCCAAGGCAGCAAAGCTTCGATGCGGCTATTCGAATGGCTGGTGTCCAGTCAGCTTGAAAGCGCCCAGTCCCAGTAAAGCTCCCGCGCCCTGCGGGTCACCGGGCCCACCTAGTAGTGAGTGTCGTCGAACCGGGTCACCGGGGTCACCTTCATCATGTTGCCGGACAGGAACACCTCGTCGGCTGCACGGAAGTCGTCGAAGCCCAGCACGGTCTCGTGCACGCGGTAGCCATCTGCGCGAAGGTTGGCGATGTGGCGGGTGCGGGTGATGCCGGCAAGGAACGTGCCATTGGGGACCGGGGTGAAGACCTCTCCATCGCGGACCATGAAGACGTTGGCGGTCGCGGCCTCGGCCACGTTGCCGAGGGCGTCGGCCACCAGCGCGTTGCCGAAGCCCTTCGACCGCGCCTCGACCAGCATCCGGGCGTTGTTCGGGTAGAGGCAGCCCGCCTTGGCGTTGACCACAGCATCCTCCAGCACCGGGCGGCGGTAGCGGGTGGTGGTCAGCGTGGTGGACGCGTCCGCCAGGGCCATCGGGATCTGCTCGAGGCAGATCGCGAAGCCGGTGGCGCCAGGCTTGGGGGCGACGCCGAGATCGCCGCCGTCGAGCGCCCAGTACATCGGCCGGATATAGACGGCGGCATCGGGGGCATAGGCCGCAAGCCCGTCCATGATCAGGGCGACCATGTCCTCGGCCGGAATGGTGGGCGTGATCATCAGCGCCTCTGCCGAATTGTTGACGCGCTGACAGTGGGCGAGCAGGTCGGGGGCTACACCCTCGAAATACCTCGCCCCGTCGAAGACGGTGGTGCCGAGCCATGATCCGTGGTCGGCCGCGCGCATGATCATCACGTCGCCGTCGTGCCAGCGGCCGTCGAACCAGGTGCGGATGTTTTCGCCGGTTGCCATGAGGCGTTCCTTCCCGTCGGTTGTTTCGGTTAAATCACCGGCGCGGGGCAGGGTCCAGAGGTCGGTCGCGTCTGGCTGGACCGTGCGCATCGACGATGTCCGGCCGACAAACGCGTTCTGTGCGCCTTCGCCATCAACAAGGATACGCGCGGCATCGCTTGGCAGGTTGCCTCTCTGCGGCATATTGAGTCGGTCGAGACGTCTCCGAGCCCCAAGCGGTCGTTCCCTGAGGCGCGGCAGCGTTTGCAGAAAGAGCCCAGGGCACGAAACCGTGGACAACACCGCAGTTGCGCAGGCGAGTCATGTTGCAGAGCCCTCAGGTGGCCTTGGAAGCCGCGGCTTGGAAAACGGGGCATCGCCCAGGCCCTCGGCAAGGGCCGCTGATCGAACACTCGGGCGGGTTTCCAGCGACCTGACCAGGTCGTGCAGCGCCGGATGATCGTGCAGGCGCAACCAGCGATAGCCGCCCGCGGGATACAGGGCAGCCCAGCGCAAAAGCGGGCCGACATAGATGGCAAGCGCCGACGATGACGCGAAAAGCGTGGGATCGGCCCGAACCGCGGCATCGAGTATCGCAAAGTGCGCCGAGAGATGCCCAGCCATCGTGGCGTGATGACCGACGATTGATTCCGCGGGCACGTAGCGCTCCGGATAGAACAGGCGGATCAGATCGGCGTGGACGGTATTGGACAGGAAGAACAGCCACCGCAGGAAAGCGCCCCGCTTGGCATCCCCCGTCGGCGGGCCGAGACCCGCTTCGGGACAGGTGTCGCAGAGCCAGAGAAGGCAGGCACCCGTCTCCGACATTGGGCCCCGCGGCGTCAGCAGGGTCGGTATGAGCCCGACAGGATTGAGCGCGAGGTATTCCGGCGACTTCTGAGCCTGAACCGAGCGGTCCACCAGAACGGTTTCGTAGGGCAGCCCGGCTTCTTCCAGCGCGATGCGAATGACAAGCGAGGCATTGTCGGGAGCGTAATAGAGTCTGAGCACTGTTGTCTCCCGGTGAACCATCCTGGCATTGGCATCCGACATCTTGCGGAAAAGACTTGCGGAAATCTGCATATCCCACCAGACCAGTTTCTCTCACGTTGCGAATTACGGTCAGGGGGCGGACCAGCCGCCGGACGAGGCCGCATCGCCTCGCCGGCGTCAAGGGCCGCATTGCGAACGTCAGTGCTGTCGCGCCTGCACCAGGTAGCCGCTGATCATCGACTCGCCGAGCGCCTTCATCGCCTCGAGCCGGTGGAGACCTTCGACCAGAACGAAGCGGTCGCCGTCGGCGCGGACCTGGATAGGCACGGTCTGGCCGTCTTCCAGAATGCTCTCGGCGATCCGGCCGACCTTGTCCATGTCGAGCGTCTTGGCGCGCTTGACCGGAACATGGATCGCCGCGATCTGAAAGTCCCTCGGTTTGAGCATTCGCATCTCCTCCAGAACATCATCCGCGTGGATGTCGCCACGGCGTCCGTCGCTGCGCACGGCTGCGCGGTTTCCCTCCCGTCGGTGGGCCCGGTTAAAGCATCGGCGCGCGGCAGGGTCCAGAGGTTGGCGGCGTCTGGCTGGACGATGCGCATCGACGATGTCCGGCCGACAAACGCGTTCTGTGCGCGTTCGCCATCAACAAGGATACGCGCGGCATCGCTCGGCAGGTTGCCGCTCTCCGGCATATTGAACTGATCGAGACGTCTCAGGGGATCGATTGCGACGAAGACGGCCCGGCAGAGGCACGTTTCCCAGGCCATCAGTTGATCTTTGGCCGTGATCCGTATCGACCTCGGCCCGGCGCGATCCTGGGGCGAGTCCTTCCCGGCTTGCGCGGTGCCCTTCGCCGTGGGAGCGCCGCCCGGTCCCTGCAAACGAGAAACCCGGCCGCCGGGGCCGGGTTTCGGTCGGCTCGACGTGCCTGCCGGTCAGAAGCGGAAGACGGCGCTGATGCGGGCGAGGTTCACCCGGGTGCGGACGTTGGGGAAATCCGGGCCTTCGGGGAGCCCGAGCGTGTTGAAGTTGCGCTTGCCGAAGCGGTAGTGTTCCAGGTCGCCGCGGATATGCCACCCGTTCGCCAAGGCGTGCTCGATGCCGACGCCGACCACGAGGCCACCGACCGACCTGCTCTGGCTGTACGATCCCTCGAAGGGTCCTTCGTCGATCGTGGCGGTGTGGCGCACATTCCCGATCGCGGGACCGGCAGTAACGAAGAACAGGGTGCGGTCCTGGGCGACGCCGACGCGGCCGCGCAGCGAGGCGAGGCTGCGCACATCGGTGCGGATGCGACCAATGACTTCCTCGTCTTCAATATCGTTGCCACCTTCCACGGCCGTGATCCGGCGGGTGCCGCGCATGCGATGACCCGAAAGATGCGCCTCGACGCCGTAGACGATGTTGTCGTTCTGCCAGTTGAAGCCGGCAAAGCCGCCGATGCCCCAGCCCGACCCGCTCGGCCAGAAGAAACCCGCACCGGTATCTTCGGGCAGTTCCGCGTCTAGGAAACCGGAAAGACCCGACTTGTACGACGCCCGGCCATAGGTCAGGCCCAGACCGGCATAGCCACCGGTCCAATCATAGGTGGCCAACGGCGCGGGAGCCGCGACGATCGGTTCCGTTGGCGCGACCATGCCGCCGGCGGTCGCCATCCCGGCGCTCAGCGCCAGTGCGGAGAGGGAAGTCAGTATCTTGCACATGAAAAAGCCTCCAGTTCCTGTTTTCCGGATAGATGCAAGTCGGGCAATTGGAAAAGCCAAACCCTGACCTCGGATGATATGCTCCAGTACGGCCTATGCCACTTCGTGCATGAAACGTAAACGGGGATGTCCGCGGGAAGCGACGAAACCGGGGGTCTTCCGTTCAAGGTTGCGGCGGCATTTCGGCCAGTGAAACCCTTGATGGAGAAGAGGCTCCGGCAAACTCAGTAGCGACGCGGGCATTCCCCATTCGCTGTTGACCCAGGTCAAGGAGGCGTACTCGTCTAGCCCCTACCGTGGCGAGGCGGCATGAGGAGAGGTGGAATATGTGCTTTTCGGCAACTGCGAGTTTCGTCGCGGGTGGTGCCCTGATCCCGCTTGGCGGCGTCGCGCTGATGCAGGCATGGAAGACCGACCGCCGCTATGTGACCCTTGCTGCCTTCCCGGCGCTCTTCGGCGTACAGCAGATCTTCGAGGGATACCTTTGGCGCAGCATCGATGATCCGGGCGTGCCCACGTCCCATGCCGCGGCGATGGCATTCCTGCTGTTCGCCTATCTCTTCTGGCTGATCCTGACGCCGC
>SLPP01000411.1 GCA_007131945.1 Paracoccaceae bacterium
ACCCCATCGAGGGGTCGCCGCCCGCCGGGGGCTTCCGCCCCCGCTGCGCCCGGGCAAGGCCCGGGCGCACCCCTGACCAAAACGGCCGCGCGTCCCGCGGTTGCCTGACCCGCGCCACTGCGCTAGGCGGGATCGGACGCTGCATGGAGTCTGCGCGATGACCCCCGCCCTGCAAAGCCACGCCCTGCTGGCGCTCTGCCGGCTGGCGCCCGTGATTCCGGTTCTGGTGATCGACGAGCCGGCGGATGCCGCGCCGCTCGCCAGGGCCCTGGTCGAGGGCGGGTTGCCGGTCCTCGAGGTGACGCTGCGCACCCCGGCGGCGTTGGCCGCGATCGCGGCGATGGCGCGGGTGGACGGAGCACGGATTGGCGCCGGCACTGTGCTGAGCGCGCATGACGCGGCGCGGGCGAAGGCGGCGGGCGCTGAATTCGCCGTCGCACCGGGCGCGACGCCCGGTCTGGTCGGCGCCTGCGTCGCGCGGGATCTGCCGCTCATGCCGGGCGCGGCGACCGCGAGCGAGGTCATGACGCTTCTCGAGCAGGGTTACACGATGCTGAAGTTCTTTCCGGCCGCCGCGGCGGGCGGGCCGCGGTTTCTGTCGTCGCTTGCCGCGCCGCTGCCGCGCGCGCGGTTCTGCCCGACCGGTGGCATTTCCGCCGAGACCGCGCCGGGCTATCTGGCATTGCCGAACGTCACCTGTGTCGGCGGGTCCTGGATTGCGCCCCCCGAATTGCTTGCCGCGAAGGACTGGGCCGGCATTGCCGAGCGCGCGCGTGCCGCGGCGGCCTTGGCCACCGCGAGCGATTGATCGAGCCGGGATCCTGGTGAGCGCCGAAGCGGTCCGGTTTGCGACGACCGGGCCTCGGCGGCAATCCGGGATCGGGACTGAAGCATCGGGCTCGCGTGTCGCGATTGGTGCGCTTCCGCGCCGATGACGGCCGGCTGCCGCTGTCGCGCATTGCCTTGTCCAAGCCGGGCGGGCGGCTCTGGCGGAATCAGACGAGGAACCCGCCGTCGCTGTCGTCGCCCGATTCCTCGAGCAGCCGGTCAAAATCGGGGATCGTGACGTGGCGCTTGCCCTTGATCACGATCACCCCGTCGCGCTTCAGCGCCGAGATCTGCCGGCTGACCGTTTCCAGCGTCAGCCCCAGATATTCGGACATTGCCTCGCGCGTCAGCGGCAGGTCGATCTGCACCGCGTCGGTCTCGCGGCGCGGCGCCAGCGCGGCGTGCCGGCGGGCGATGATCGCGATCAGGCTCGCGATCTTCTCGCGCGCGGTCTTGCGGCCCAGCAGCAGCATCCATTCGCGCGCCGCGTCGAGTTCGTCGAGCGTCATCTCCAGGAGCCGCTGCCCGATATGCGGCGTCGTCAGCATCAGGTCCTCGAAGGGCTTCTTGCGGAAGCAGCACATCACCAGGTCGGTGGTGGCGGTGACGTCATAGGCGGCGCATTCGCGCCCCGGCCGGCCAACGAAATCCGAGGGCAGCAGCAAGCCCACGATCTGACGCCGCCCGTCCTCCATCGTCTGCGTCAGCGTCGCGATCCCGGTCACCACCGAGGCCACGAAATCCATCCGGTCGCCGGACCAGATCACCGTCTGTCCGGCCTCGAAGCTGCGGTAGTATTTCATCTCCTCGAGCCGGGCGAGCTCGTCGGTCTCGCAACGCGCGCAGACCGCGCGATGGCGGATCGGGCAATCACCGCAATCGGTCGATTTGAGCCGGGGCTCTGACAGAGTTTTGTTCTGCATGGATTTGACTTATATCAATGACCCAGCGTGGCAGCGCGTTAAGGATATGCCAATGGATACCGCTACGCAACTCGCCCGACTGGGTCTTTTCGACGCGCGAGTGCCGCGCTACACGAGCTACCCGACCGCGCCGCAATTCGCCAACGACGTGGGTCCGGACACATTTTCGGGCTGGTTGCGGGCGATTCCGGCCGGCGATAGCATATCGCTCTACCTGCATGTGCCATTCTGTCGCAGGCTGTGCTGGTTTTGCGCCTGCCGCACGCAGGGCACCAGCAGCGATGCGCCTGTGCTTTCCTATGTCGAGACGCTGAAGGCGGAACTGAAGCTTCTGCGTGCCGTGCTGCCCGAGGGGGTGCGGCTTGCCCGACTGCACTGGGGCGGCGGCACGCCGACGCTCCTGCCGGCACCGGTCATGCGCGATCTTGCGCGTGCCATCTTCGCGGTCGCGCCGCTCGCCGAGGGGGCGGAGTTCTCGATCGAGATCGACCCGAACGAGATCGACGCGGCGCGGCTCGACGCGCTGGCCGAGGCGGGGATGAACCGCGCCTCGATCGGCGTGCAGGATTTCGACGCCGAGATCCAGGCCACGATCGGCCGCGACCAGAGCTACGAGGTCACCCGCGACGCGGTCGAGGCGATCCGCGCCCGTGGCATCCAGAGCCTCAATGCCGACATCCTATACGGCCTGCCGCACCAGACGAAGGCCAGGGTCAGCGACTCGGTGCAGAAGCTGCTGTCGCTCTCGCCCGACCGGGTCGCGCTCTACGGCTATGCGCATGTGCCCTGGATGGCGCGGCGGCAGCAGCTGATCCCGTCCGACGCGCTGCCCCGGCCCGAGGAGCGGCTGGAGCTCTTCGACACCGCGCGGCGGCTCTTTCTCTGGGACGGATACGACGAGATCGGCATCGACCATTTCGCCCGCCCCGATGACCGGCTCGCCATCGCTGCGCGCGAGGGGCGGCTGCGGCGCAACTTCCAGGGCTACACCGACGATTTCGCGCCGGTTCTGGTCGGGCTCGGCGCCTCGTCGATCTCGCGCTTTCCGCAGGGCTACGCGCAGATGAACGCCGCCACCTCGGGCTGGGCGAAGGCGGTGCAGGCGGGGCAGTTCGCCACCGCGCGCGGGCATGCCTTCAAGGGCGAGGACCTCTTGCGCGGGCGGATCATCGAGGCGCTGATGTGCGACTTCCGGGTCGAGGATGCCGAGCTGATCCGCGATTTCGGCGCCACGCCGGCGCGCCTGCAGGCGCTCTATGCGCCGGTGGTCGAGCGCTTCGCCCCCTTCGTCGCGCGCGACACCGCCGGCCTCGCCATCCCGCCCGAGGGACGGCCGCTCACCCGGATGATCGCCGCCGGCTTCGACGGCTACGCGATGGCCAAGCATTCCGCCGCGATCTGAAATCGGTAGCCCGGGCCCCCCGGGAACCGCGATTCGTCCACCGGTCCGCTGGCGGACGCTTTCGCAATTATCTGATTTCAATAGAGAAATTGTGGCCCATTAACCACAATGAAACATCTCGTCGCGGTGCCGTTTGCGGTAGTGGCCGGGCTCGGGAACGCGACGCGGGCGGGTCCTGGCCGCGCGCCGGTGGTTGCCGGGGCCGCGCGGCTCAGGTCGGGATCAGCGCCCAGTAATCGAGGTCGAGCAGAACCTCGGGCAGGTAGCGCCCGTCCGCGCCCCGCAACGCCGCCGGCGCGCCGGTCGTCGCGACCAGCCGCAGGCGCAGCGCCCCGATGCCGGGGGCCGGCGTCTCGGCCTTGTCCAGCACCTCGGACCAGGCGCGTACCGTGTCGCCGGCGAAGCAGGGATTGGCATGCGCGCCGGCGTTCAGCGCGACCATCATCTGCGCGTTCGCCAGCCCGTTGAAGCTCAGTGCCCGCGCCAGGCTGATGACATGCCCGCCATAGATCAGCCGCCGCCCGTCCTCGCGCGCCGTGGCGTCGAAATGGACCTTGGCGGTGTTCTGCCACAGGCGGGTGGCCAGCATGTGCTCGGCCTCCTCGACGGTGACGGCATCGACATGGTCGATCACCTCGCCCACCGCGTAGTCGGCAAGCCGATGCGGCTCGCCCGCGAGGGCGAAGTCGTAATCCGAGAAGTCGAGCCCCACGGGGATCACCAGATCCGCGGCCTCGACCGCCGGCGCGAGGCGCGGGATCACCGATTCGGGCGCCGGCGCGGCGGCATCGCGCTTGCGCACCATCACCCAGCGGACATAGTCGAGCACCGTGCCGCCGTGCTGGTTCACCCCGGTCGTGCGCACCCAGACGACGCCCGATCTGCGGTTCGAATTTTCCTTCAGCCCGATCACCTCGGATTGCGCCCTCAGCGTGTCGCCGGGCCAGACCGGCGCCAGCCAGCGGCCCTGCGCGTAACCGAGATTTGCGACCGCGTTGAGGCTGATGTCCGGCACCGACTTGCCGAAGACGACATGGAAGGCAATGAGGTCGTCGACCGGGCTTTGCGGCAGGCCGCAGGCGCGGGCGAAGTCGTCGGAGGAATGCAGCGCGCCGCGCGCCGGGTAGAGCGCGTGGTAGAGCGCGCGCTCGCCGCCCGAGACGGTGCGCGGCACGGCGTGGCGGATCACCTCGCCCAGCCGGTAATCCTCGAAGAAACGGCCCGGATTGGTCTTGCTCATTGCTCCCCCAGCTTCATGTCGGGGCGGTAGGGGGCGTCCACCTCCTTGGTCACCGCCTGGGCGCAGCGCATCTGGCCGCTGGCGGCGTCGAAGGCGATCGCCGGCGAGCCGTGCAGTTCCCAGCCCTTCGACAGCGCCTCGGACACCTTGTGGCAGATATCCGACGTGTCGGGGCCGGTCAGCAGGCGGTAGAGTCTCATCGCCTCACCCGAACGGCCAGACGCCGAGCCAGCCGTGGATCCAGCCGACGATCGCGGAGGCGACGAGCGCGATGGCGACGGCGCCGGCTTCCTTGCCCGCGCCTGCCGGGGCGGGCCGGGTCCAGTCGGGCTGGGCGCGGTTGATCAGGATCACCGCGACCACGGCCCAGGCGAGGAGCCCGCCGAACAGGATGATCCCTTCGGCCGTCGGCACGACCAGCAGATGCGCCAGCGCCCAGGCCTTGAAGCCCGAAAGCTGCGGATGCCGGATCACCCGGGTGATCGCGGTCTGCATCCCCGAGGCGGCGAAGAGGTAGAAGCCCAGCAGCACCAGCAGGTTGTTGACGTGCCGCAGGAAGGGCGGCGGCGACCAGAGCCAGTCGCCGTCGGCCCAGCGATAGCCGAGGATCATCAGGAGGATCGAGGCCAGCAGCGCCAGCGTCACCAGCCCCTTGCCC
>SLPP01000235.1 GCA_007131945.1 Paracoccaceae bacterium
AGCGTCGATCTGCCCGGCGGCACGCTGGAGACGGAGGCGCGCGACCTGCGGTTGCGCTTCACCGACGAGCGGCGCAGCCTGACCGAGCTGGAGGGGCTTGTGGTGGTCAGTTCCGCCGGCGGCGGAGAGCTGACCCTGGGCCAGATCGCCCGCATCGAGCTCGCCTTCGACAGGCCCGAGAGCCGCGTCGTGCTGGACGGCGCGCGGGCCGCGGTGCTCGACATCCACAAGACCTCGGATGCTGATGCGTTGCGCGTGCTCGACGCCGTCGGAGCCGTGCTGGAGGCCGAGCGCGCCGCGCATCCGCCGGGGCTGCGCCTGGTGATCGTGCAGGACATGACCAGCATCATCCGCGACCGGCTGGCGATGCTGGTCGAGAACGGGCTCATCGGGCTGGTGCTGGTGATCGGGGTGATGAGCCTCTTCTTCCGGCCCGCCTTCGCCGCCTGGTCGGCGGTGGCGCTGCCGGTGGCGCTCCTGGGCGCGGTGGTGGCGATGGCGGCTTTCGGGCTGAGCCTGAACATGATGACGCTGGTCGCGCTGCTGATGGCGATCGGGCTGGTGATGGATTCGGCGATCGTCATCACCGACAGCATCGCCGGGGAAGCGGGACAGGGGCGAACGCCGCTCGAGGCCGCAACCGGCGGCGTGCAGCGGGTGCTTCCCGGGGTGGTGTCGTCCTTCCTGACCACGGTCGCCGTCATCGGGCCGCTGTCGTTCCTCGCCGGGGAGCTGGGCGCGGTCCTGGAGGTGCTGCCGGTGGTGCTGATCGCGGCGCTGGCAGCAAGCCTGGTGCAGGCTTTCTGGATCCTGCCGCGGCAGTTGCAGGGCGCACTGGCGCGGCAGCGCCCGCCCAGCCGCTTCCGCCGACGCTTCGACCGCGGCTTCGCCTGGTTTCGCGACGACGTCGTCGGCGCGGCGGCGGACGGGGCGGTCCGCTGGCGCTATCCGGTGCTCGGGGCGACGCTGGTGGCGATGCTGACGACGGCGGGTTTCGTCGCCGCCGGGCATCTGGGGCGCGAGGCGATGCCCGATGTCGAGGGCGACGTGCTGGAGGCGCGGCTCCTGATGCCCGCCGGCACGCCTCTGGCGCGCACGGAGGCGGCGGTTGCGCGGATTGCCGCCGCGCTCGACAGGATCGAGGATCGCCTCGACGCGCCGCAACCCGCCGGCGCGGCGCTGGTGCAGGCGGTCCAGCAGCGGTTCGGCCGCAACCTCACCGCCAACGAGAGCGGCCCGCATGTCGCCACGGTGAGCGCCGATTTCCTCGCCACCGGCACGCGCAGCGTGACCCTCGATGCGATCGGCGCCGCCTGGCGCGCCGAGATCGGCGACATTCCCGGCGCCGTCGCCCTGACCGTGCAGGAACCGGGGCTCGGCCCGCAGGGCGTGGCCATCGAATACCGACTGGCCGGCCCCGATCTGGACCGGCTCGTCGGCGCGGCGCAGGCGCTGAGCGCCGAACTGGAGACCTGGCGGGGGGTCTACAACATCCATCACGACCTGCGCCCGGGCCCGCCCGAGCTGCACCTGGCGCTTGCCCCCGGCGCGCATCAGCTGGGACTGACCGCGGCGGAAGTGGCCGGACAGCTCCGCGCGGCCTTCCTGGGACAGGTCGTGGCCACGGTGCGCGCCGGCCCCGTCGAGCACGAGATCGTCCTCGAGACCCGCCCCGCCGACCGCGACGCGCGCGACGACCTGGCAGGGTTCACCATCACCCTGCACGATGGCGCCCAGACGCCGCTTGCGACCGTGGCGACGGTGGCCGAGCGGCGTGGCTGGTCGCAGATCACCCATGTCGACGGAGAGCGCACGGTCACCGTGCAGGCCAGCGTCGATGTGCGCCAGGGCAACGCCCAGGCGATCACCGCGGCGATCGCGCGGGATGCCCTTCCGGCGATCCTGGCGGACCATCCCGGCGTTCGGGCGGCGCCGGGCGGGCAGGCGGCGGCCTTCGCCGAGACCTCGGCCTCGATCCTGCGCGGCTTCGTGATCGGGCTGGTCGGGATCTACGTGATCCTTTCCTACCAGTTCCGCAGCTATGTCGAGCCGGTGATCGTCATGCTGACCATCCCGCTGGCGTTCCTCGGCGTGATCTGGGGGCATGTGCTGATGGGCTACGACATCTCGATGCCGTCGCTCGTCGGCGGCGCGTCGCTGGCCGGGATCGTGGTCAACAACTCGATCCTGCTGGTGCAGTTCATCAAGGCCCATGTCGCCCGGGGCATGGACGTGCTGCGCGCCGCCGGGCAGGCCAGCCGCGACCGTTTCCGCGCCATCCTGCTGTCGGCGGCGACGACGGTGGCGGGCATCCTGCCGCTGCTCGCCGAGACCTCGACCCAGGCGCAGACGCTCAAGCCGCTGGTCATCGCCGTCGCCTTCGGGCTGGCGAGTTCGACGCTGCTGGTGCTGATCCTGCTGCCGGCGCTCTACGCGATCCTGGCCGATTTCGCCGCCGCGCGGACGCGCCGGCTGACGAAAGCCTGACGACGAAAGCCCGAAGCGGTGCGCGCAGCGATCTGGCCCGGAGCAGGATTCCCGGGGGCCATCCGCTTGATCCGGCGCGATCGATGCCTGCCGGAACCCGCAGTGCAGGCGATGGCGTTTGCCGGCTTTCGCCCGGTCGATCCTGTCGCCGAGGCTTTCCGGGTGGCGCCGGGCCGTTCCGGGCCGATCGCCGGAGCCGGAACGACCCGCCGGAACGGCCCGAATGCGCGCCGGTATCAGTCGAGCCCGCGCGCCGCGTTCTTCGCCGTCAGGAACCCCTTCTGGATGACGAAGACGAAGCTCGCGACCGCCAGCCCGATCAGGTCCGAGGTCCAGCCGCCCATGATCATGCCCAGCGCGCCGGCCAGCGCCACGACCCGCAGCACCGGGTTGAGCCGGCCGAACATCCAGCCCTGCACGGCCGAGGCCATGAAGTAGATCCCGATCGAGGCGGTGACGACGACATGCAGGATCTCGAGGAAGGTGCCCTGCATCAGGAGCGGCGCGGCGAAGAAGAACATGAACGGCACGACGAAGGCGGCGATGCCGATCTTGAAGCTCTCGACCGAGGTCCGCATCGGGTCCGACCCGGCGATCGCCGCGCCGGCATAGGCAGCGAGCGCCACCGGTGGCGTGATCGCCGACATGACCGCGTAGTAGAAGATGAAGAAATGCGCGGTCAGCGGCTCGATCCCCATGCGGATCAGGCCCGGCGCGACGACGCTCGCCGCGACCGCATAGGCCGCCGTCGTCGGCATCCCCATGCCGAGGATGATCGCCACGCACATCGCGAAGAAGAGCGCGAGGAGCTGGCTCTGCCCGGCGATCGCCATCAAGACGCCCGAGAGCCGCGTGCCGATCCCGGTGATCGCGATCACCCCGACGATGACGCCGGCCGCGGCGCAGACCGCGACCAGTTGCAGCGACATCTTCGCCGCGATCTCGAAGGCGTAGGGAACCATCTTGAAATGCTCGGCGGTCTTCGCCACGGCGATCGCCGCGCGCCCGTTGCGCCCGGCCATGATGACCAGCGCGGCAATGGCGAGCGCGCTGGCCAGAAGCGAGACGCCGAGCTGCATCAGCCAGTCGGCGCCCATCCCGTGGAGCAGCATCGTCGCGATCACGTAGAGCGGGATCAGCGCGACGATGAACAGGAACAGCGCGATCAGGTGGTTGAGCCAGCCGTCCTCGCGCCCGTCGATAAAGACCCGCAGGTAGCTGACGACGAAGGCCGCGATCATCGCGTAGGTGCCGGCGCGGATGACCGAATAGCCGACATAGAGCGCGCCGATCAGCATCACGATCGGGATGAACAGATAGGCCTGTTTCGCCATGGCGCGGAACTGCGGCAGCTCCTTGCGCGGCAGGCCCTTCATGCCCTTGTTCAGCGCCTCCTTGTCGACCATGAAATAGACCGACAGGAAATAGAGCATCGCCGGGATGATCGCGGCGATGACGATCTCGCGGTACTGGATGCCGGTGATCTCGGCCATGATGAAGGCGCCGGCGCCCATGATCGGCGGCAGGATCTGCCCGCCCGACGACGCCGCGGCCTCGATGCTCGCCGCGGTCTGCGGCCGGTAGCCCACCTTCTTCATCAGCGGGATCGTCAGCGAGCCTGTGGAGACCACGTTGCCCGCCGAGGTGCCGTTGATCGTGCCCATCAGCGCCGAGCCGAAAACCGCGACCTTGGCCGGCCCCCCGCGCGCGCCGCCGGCGGCGGCGAAGGCGAAGTTGATGAAATATTCGCCCACCCGGCTGGCCTGCAGGAAGGCGGCGAAGGTGATGAACAGGATGATATAGGTCGAACTGACCGCCGTCGTCGGGCCCAGCACGCCGATGTCGGTGTAGATGCGCGCGAAGAAGCGCGCCGGCGCGTAGCCGGAATGGCTCAGGAAGCCGGGCAGCCAGGGGCCGACGAAGCCATAGGCGACGAACACGGCGACGATGATCACGAGCGCCATGCCGGCGAGCCGGCGCGTCAGCTCCAGGATCAGGAGGATCCCGGCGATGGCCGCCCACATGTCGTTGGCATGCGGGAAGACCCCGGCGCGATGGCGCAGGAATTCGGCATGGGCGATGATGTAGATGCCGACGGCAAGCGCGGCGATGGCGAGGAGCCCGTCGGCGATGGCCAGGCGCGAGCGGTCGCGATCGGGGAAGAACCAGCTTGCCAGCACCGCCAGCGCCGTGCCGGCGATGACCGGCAGGCCGAAGGTATTGACCAGGTAGTCGGGCGCGACGCCCATGCGCACCCGCGCATCGGTGACGACGGCGGTGACGACCGTGGCCAGCGCCAGGCCCAGCAGCACCCCCGCCACCGCCAGCATCAGCCATTCGACGAGCGTGCGCCCGCGGGCCGAGGGCGTCTCCTCGGGATAGACCACCGCCGAGAAGAGCAGGAAGCCCAGCATCAGCCCGCCGGTGACATGGCTGAGGCGGTAGACCCAGGTCTCCAGCGGGTAGAGGTTCATCACCACGATGTGGAAGGCGGTATAGAGGATGCAGGCCGCGGCGATGGCCCAGTGCGCCCAGCCGGCGAAGACCCGCTGGTTCGAGA
>SLPP01000080.1 GCA_007131945.1 Paracoccaceae bacterium
ACCGCGCTCGCCCCGGCGCTTCTCGACCATGCCGCCGCCGCCCCGGCCCCCTTCGCCCCATGGGCCGAGATCCGCGCGGCCATGGCCACGGCGCTCGCCGCCGGCGGCTGGCCGCGCGCCGGCACCGTCCTCGTCGGCGACACGTTCGACGAGCGCGACTGGGCGGCGGCGGCGCGGCTCGCCTTCTACCTGCCGGCCGAGCGCGTCTTCCCCGCCTGACCGCGCGCCCCGGGCCGATTTGCCCTTTCCTTTCCCGCGCGCAGGCGTGTAAGGTCGCGCGCATGGATCGGAATCGCCCCGTCAACGCCCCCTGCGGCGTCGCGCGTCGCGCGATGCGGGCCCGCCTGTCCGGCCTTCTGCTCCTTAGCGGCCTCTGAGCGTGCCTTCGGGCGCGACCGCTCAGAGGTAGCCAGCGCCCGGCCAAGCCGCTCAAGGACCCAAGTAGACGAGACATCCCATGACCCAGAGCCCCGACCAGGACCGCGTTCTGATCTTCGACACGACGCTGCGCGACGGCGAGCAGTCGCCCGGCGCGACGATGAGCCACGCCGAGAAGCTGGAGATTGCCGCGCTTCTCGACGAAATGGGCGTCGACATCATCGAGGCGGGCTTCCCGATCGCCTCGGAGGGCGATTTCGAGGCCGTCAAGGCCATCGCCCAGGCGACGAGGAACGCCGTGATCTGCGGCCTCGCCCGCGCCAACATCGCCGATATCGACCGCTGCTGGGAGGCGGTGAAGCACGCCCGCCAGCCGCGCATCCACACCTTCATCGGCACCTCGCCCTTGCATCGCGACATCACCGCGCTGGACCGCGACGGCATGGTCGAGCGCATCCACGCGACGGTGACGCATGCGCGCAACCTTTGCGACAACGTGCAATGGTCGCCAATGGACGCGACGCGGACCGAGCACGACTTCCTCTGCCGCGTCGTCGAGACCGCGATCAAGGCCGGCGCCGGCACGATCAACATCCCCGACACGGTGGGCTACACCGCGCCGCGCGAATCGGCAGAGCTGATCCGCATGTTGCGCGAACGCGTCCCCGGTGCGGAAAACGTCGTCTTCGCCACGCATTGCCACAATGACCTCGGCATGGCGACGGCGAACGCGCTGGCCGCGGTCGAGGCCGGCGCGCGGCAGATCGAATGCACGATCAACGGGCTGGGCGAGCGCGCCGGCAACACCGCGCTCGAGGAAGTGGTGATGGCGCTGCGCGTGCGCAACGACATCATGCCCTACCGCACCGGCATCGACACGACGAAGATCATGCAGATCAGCCGCCTCGTCGCCGCCGTCTCGGGCTTTCCGGTCCAGTACAACAAGGCGGTAGTCGGCAAGAACGCGTTTGCGCACGAATCCGGCATCCACCAGGACGGGATGCTGAAGAACGCCCAGACCTTCGAGATCATGCGCCCCGATGATATCGGGCTCGCCTCGACAAGCCTGGTGATGGGCAAGCATTCCGGCCGCGCGGCTTTGCGCGCCAAGCTGAGCGAACTCGGCTACGAGCTGGGCGACAACCAGCTCAAGGATGTCTTCGTCCGCTTCAAGGCGCTCGCCGACCGCAAGAAGGAAGTCTACGACGACGACCTGATCGCGCTAATGCAGGACTCCGCCTCGTCGGGCGAGGACGATCACCTTCGGGTGCGGCGCCTGCGCGTCGTCTGCGGCACCGAGGGCCCGCAGGAGGCCGAACTGACGCTGCAGATCGGCGATGCGGAAAAGTCGATCGACGCCACCGGCGACGGCCCGGTGGACGCGACCTTCAACGCGATCCGGATGCTCTATCCCCACGGCGCGACGCTCGAGCTCTACCAGGTTCATGCCGTGACCGGGGGCACCGACGCGCAGGCTACGGTCTCGGTCCGGCTGGAGCAGGACGGGCGCGTCTATACCGGCCAGTCCTCGGACACCGACACGGTGGTGGCCTCGGCCAAGGCCTATGTCAACGCGCTGAACAAGCTGCACCTGCACCGCAACCGGGCGGACAATTCCGCGCTGATGCAGTCGGCGAGCTGATCGCGGCTCGGACCGGCGGGCGCTGAGCGAAACGTGACGCGCCCGCCGGCAGAGAAGCGCCGATCGGCGCCCACCCGCCCCTTTACGCCGCCGGCCCCGGGCGCCTATAAGGGCGCGACCCTTGCCCCGCGCCCCCGCGGGGCGAGTCGCATTTATGGGACTTTCGCAACATGTTCGGACTGACCGGCCTGTTTTCCTCGGATATGGCCATCGACCTCGGGACGGCGAACACGCTGGTCTATGTCAAGGGGCGCGGGATCATCCTCAACGAGCCCTCGGTCGTAGCCTACCATGTCAAGGACGGGCGCAAGCAGGTGCTGGCGGTGGGCGAGGACGCGAAGCTCATGCTCGGCCGCACGCCGGGCTCGATCGAGGCGATCCGGCCGATGCGCGACGGCGTGATCGCCGATTTCGACGTCGCCGAGGAGATGATCAAGCACTTCATCCGCAAGGTGCACCGGCGCACGACCTTCTCGAAGCCGAAGGTCATCGTCTGCGTCCCCTTCGGCGCGACGCCGGTCGAGAAGCGCGCGATCCGGCAGTCGGTCCTGTCCGCGGGCGCACGCCGCGCCGGGCTGATCTCGGAACCCATCGCCGCGGCCATCGGCGCCGGGATGCCGATCACCGACCCGACCGGCTCGATGGTGGTCGATGTCGGCGGCGGCACGACCGAGGTGGCGGTGCTCTCGCTCGGCGACATCGTCTATGCCCGCTCGGTCCGCGTCGGCGGCGACCGGATGGACGAGGCGATCATCTCCTACCTGCGCCGGCAGCAGAACCTGCTCATCGGCGAATCCACCGCCGAGCGGATCAAGTGCACCATCGGCACCGCCCGGATGCCCGATGACGGGCGCGGCATGACGATGACGATCCGCGGTCGCGACCTTCTCAACGGCGTGCCGAAGGAGCTTGAAATCACCCAGGGCCAGATCGCCGAGGCGCTGAGCGAGACGGTGCAGGTGATCTGCGAGGCGGTGATGATCGCGCTCGAGACCACGCCCCCCGACCTTGCCGCCGACATCGTCGACCGCGGCGTGATGCTCACCGGCGGCGGCGCGCTTCTCGGAGATCTCGACCTTGCCCTGCGCGAGCAGACCGGGCTGATCATCACCGTCGCCGACCAGTCGCTCAACTGCGTCGCGCTGGGTACCGGCAAGGCGCTGGAATACGAAAAGCAGCTGCGTCACGCGATCGACTACGAAAGCTGACCGGCTGACAGCCGATCGAGGTCAGTCCCTTGGCGAGCGATCGAGGCAACGATCCCGACTATGTCCGCCCGGTCCGCCGGCTGGTGCTGGCGGTCATTGTCATCGTGCTCGGCGGGCTGTTCCTGATCTGGCGCATCGACAGCCCGCGCATCGAGGGCTTCCGCACCGCCTTCGTCGACGCGGTCGTGCCGAACATGGACTGGGCGATGGCCCCGGTCACCCGCGTCAGCCGGATGATCGAGGATTTCCGCTCCTACGCGCGCATCCACGAGCAGAACCAGGAGTTGCGGCGCGAACTGCAGCAGATGCGCGCCTGGCGCGAGGCGGCGCTGCAGCTCGAGCAGCGCAACGCCCAGCTTCTCGACCTCACCCAGGTCCGGCTCGACCCGCAGCTGACGCATGTCACCGGCGTGGTGATGGCCGATGCCGGCTCGCCCTTCCGCAAGTCGGTGCTGATCAATGTCGGCGCCCGCGACGGGATCGTCGACGGCTGGGCGGTGATGGACGGGCTGGGGCTCGCCGGCCGCATCGCCGGGGTCGGGCAGCGGTCGTCGCGGGTGATCCTGCTCACCGATTCGAACAGCCGCGCGCCGGTCGTCGTGCAGCCCTCCGGCCAGCGGGCGATCGTCAGCGGCGACAATACCGCGATGCCGGTGCTCGAATTCCTCGAATCGCCCGACGAGATCCGCCCCGGCGACCGCGTGGTCAGCGCCGGCGATGGCGGCGTCTTCCCGCCGGGGCTCCTGGTCGGCGAGGTGGTGCAGGGCGCCGACCGGCGGCTGCGCGTGCGGCTCGCGGCCGATTACGGGCGGCTCGATTTCCTGCGCGTGCTGCGCTCGCGCCCGGCCGAGCGGATCGACAGCCCGGGCGCGCTTCTGCGCCCGCTCGACGCCGAGGGCCGGCCGATCGGCCCGGCGGAGCCCGAACCCCTGGCCGGAACCCCGGCCGATGACTGAGGTCGCGCGGCTCGACGTGCTGGGCAACCTCGGGCTCTGGCTGGCGCTGGTCATGGGCGCGCTCTTCCTGCGCCTCCTGCCGATCGACCTCTCGCCCGGCGGCCTGCCCGGCCCCGACCTGATGCTCGCGCTGACCATGGCCTGGATGCTGCGCCGCCCGGCGCATCTGCCGGCGCTGGCGATCGCGCTCGTCTGGCTCGTCGAGGATCTGCTGCTCTTGCGCCCGCCGGGCCTCTGGGCGCTGATGGTGCTGGCCGGCACCGAGTTCCTGCGCGCCCGCCACGCGGTGGTGCGCGAGATCACCTTCCTGCTCGAATGGGCGATGGTCGCCGGCGTGCTCGCCGCCATGACGCTGGGCTACAGGCTGGTGCTCGCAATCGTGATGGTGCCGCAGGATCCGCTGGACTTGAGCCTCATGAAGCTTGCCTTCACAGTGGCGTCATATCCGGCGGTGGTTCTCGTGCTGCATTTCGTGCTGAGGATCCGCAAACCCGCCACCGGCGAAGTCGACGAACTGGGGCGCAAGCTGTGAAACGGCCGAAGAAGGACATCGAGGAAAGCGTCCGGATGATCTCGCGCCGCACCGCGATCCTCGGCGGTGCGCAGCTTCTGGTCGCCGGCGCACTGGTGCTGCGCATGCGCCAGCTTCAGGTCGCCGAATCCGACCAGTTCCGGCTCCTTGCCGAGGAGAACCGGATCAACATCCGCCTCCTGCCCCCGGCGCGCGGGCTGATCCAGGACCGCAACGGCGTGGTGATCGCCGGCAATGCGCAGAACTACCGGATCGTGCTGGTGCGCGAGGATGCCGGCGATCCGCGCGCCGCACTGGAACGGCT